>JANNRD010000388.1:0-1983 GCA_031401095.1 Acidobacteriota bacterium | reverse complement strand
TTGACCGTTCAGGTTTACGATAAGGATGGGCGCGGACTGCCGACTCTGAGAGACCCTCGGAGCGGTGAGTTCAAGCTCGATAGCCAGGGTGGCACCCTTCCTGCGACTGGAGATTATCGACTGAGGGTGGTCGGAGTCGTGACAGACGCCGCGGGCGGGCCGATCGGGTACACGATCCGACTCAACCGAACCGGTTTGACTGAAACGGGCTACCAGGCGAAGCTGCAGTCCATCATCCTTGCTTTCAACGCTCCTGAAACGAAGAACGTAGACGAGACGATAGCGAGGCTTGAAAACCTGGTTGATCAGGACGGTAGCCAGCCGGGCGGATATGAGTTGCTCGGAGTGATGTATCTTTACCACCGTAGTGATCTCGTCAAGGCGGCGGCGGCGATGGAGAATTCGATCAAGTTCAAAGGTGCGGCCGTCTTTCGCGTTACTCACGATCCGGTTTTGGGCCGCGCGCCAAGGAAGAAGCCGGATGGACTGTATGATTGGGTTGAGGGTCGGACATCGTGGCTCCGTATCCAGCCGGACCAGTTGTCGCTTGCCGATATGAGTAACGAGCAGGAGACGATCTTCTCGCTGACTGGAAATCAAGTCAGAGAAGTCGCACCCTCGAAGGTCGGGACCATGACGATCCTCTCGATCAAGACTCCAACGCAGTCCAAGGGATATAGCCTGAGCCCGGGCACGAAGAGCCAGGGGGAGGCGGATCTGATCCTCAAGATGCTTCGAACTTACGTTCCCCCCCGCGGGTAGATCGCGTCGTCAGATTGCGCTTCCGAGAGAGCTGAAATCCAGGATGCTATGAAGTTATGGGGTGGACGATTCACACAGGAAACCGACCCGCAGTTTGCTTCATTCAATTCCAGTTTTGCGTTTGATCGACGGCTTCTCGACGCTGACCTGAGAGCGAGTATCGTGCAGGCGAACGCGCTTGGCCTGGCACAGATCATCTCCGCGTCTGAGTTGGGCGAGATCTGTTCGGGTCTCGAGAGCCTGCGAGAGCTGAGTCGCGATCCCTCCTTTGTCGCACGACCGGCGTTTGCGGACGCCGAAGACGTACACAGCTTTATCGAGGCAAGGCTGTTCGAGCTGGTTGGCCCGGTCGCATATAAACTTCACACTGGCCGCAGTCGAAACGATCAAGTAGCTGTCGCGACACGACTCTTCCTGCGCGATGAGATCGACCGGCTCGATGCCCTCCTTGAGGATGGTCAGCGAGCGTTGGTAGATCTGGCAGAGCGATATCCTGAGCACCCGCTTCCCGGCTATACGCATCTCCAAAAGGCCCAGCCAGTCCTCTTTGCTCACTTCCTTCTTGCCTATTTCGAGATGCTCTCGCGTGACCGGCAAAGGTTTCGCGATGTACGCGGGCGTGTCAATGTCCTGCCGCTCGGCTCTGGCGCGCTTGCGGGAACGAGTTTTGCCGTCGATCGGCAGAGAATGGCCGAGGAACTCGGCTTCAGTGGGGTGACGCGCAACAGCATTGATGCGGTCAGCGATCGCGATTACGTAATCGAGTTTGTCAGTGCGTCAGCGCTCGTCATGGTGCATCTGTCGCGGCTCGCTGAGGACCTGATCATCTACGCCACTCAGGAGTTTGGGTTTATCAAGCTTGGTGATTCGATTGCGACTGGCAGCAGTCTCATGCCGCAGAAGAAGAATCCGGACTCACTTGAACTCGTTCGCGGCAAGACCGCGCGAGTCATCGGTCACTCGACGGCGCTCCTTGCGCTTCTCAAAGGCCTGCCACTTGCATACAACAAGGATCTGCAGGAGGACAAAGAAGCCCTCTTTGACACGATCGACACTCTTGGCGCCAGCCTTCAGGTGACTGCGACCGTGCTCCGCAACATCGAATTCGATCAGGTGCGAGCACGTGAGGCAGCCGAAAGCGACTATACCAATGCGACTGACCTTGCCGATTATCTCGCTAATCGCGGGCTGGAATTTCGCAAGGCGCACGAGCTTGTTGGC
>JANNRD010000387.1:0-2529 GCA_031401095.1 Acidobacteriota bacterium | reverse complement strand
CGGATGTCCGGCCTGCTCGAAGGGTGAGATCAAGTCGCGTCGCCTCCGAGAGGCATACGAAGCTGCTTTTCGGCGTCCGGGTAGGAAAGACGCCGGCTGACCATCGACGAGTGCCCCTCCTCGCCCTTCCTCGCCCCATCGTCCTTGCCGGCCCGGGGCCCCGCATGTCAGAAATGAGAACCTGTGCGTCGTCACCCGCGTCCGCCGACAGCATCTTGGCCCGCACCACGGGGGCTTCAGTGTGTTTCGGGAGCGCCTGATCCAGCATTGGGCGCGACTTCCGGTCAATCCTGGGAACCGGGTTTGACGACGAGTGGTAAGTGTCAGAGTAAACATTTCTCCGAGCGTCGTCAACTTGGGAGAGCCCCGCCTTGACTCTCTGTTCCGGCTCTCCTTTGTTGTCCTTGCCGTCCTTGCTGGCCTACAATCCACGACTATGAAAACCCGTGCCTTTTTTGTTGTGACTCACCTTATCTTCGTCTGCGGGTCGATCGCCGTCGCGCAGAACTCGCGGGAGTTTGCGCGCGAGTGGACGGAGGAGCATGTCACGCGAATCGACCCGTCGCGGGTTCGCCACGAGAATCTTAAAAAATACCTCACCGACCTGCGAGGAGAGGGGCTGAGCGTCGCAGAGGTGGGCAGATCCATCGCCGGGCGCGAGATATTTCAGATTCAGTTCGGACGTGGGCCAATGAGAGTGTTCCTCTGGTCCCAGATGCATGGCGACGAGCCGACCGCAACAAGCGCGCTTATTGATCTGTTCTCTTATCTTCAGCGGCACCGCCAGTCGGCGTGGGTGAGCATTCTCGAAGAGAAACTCACTCTCCGCGCGGTGCCGATGCTCAACCCCGACGGCGCCGAACTGTTTCAGCGGCGAAACCTCCAGTCGATCGACATCAATCGAGATGCGCGCCTGCTCTCGACGCCGGAGGGGCGCCTCCTCAAGAAGCTGAGGGATGACTGGGCACCCCACCTCGGCTTCAATCTTCACAATCAGAGCACGCGTACTTCTGTTGGCGATACCGGACGACAGGCTACGATCTCTCTTCTCGCCGTCCCGTTCGATCAGTTCGGAAATGACAGTGCGGGCCGCATCCTGGCGAAGAGAGTATCTGCCGTCATCTGCGAGGCCCTTGCTCCCTTTATTTATGGACAGATCGCACGTTATGAGGATTCCTTCAACCCGCGGGCGTTTGGCGATTCTATCTCACAGAGTGGAACGCCAGTGGTCCTCATCGAAACGGGGGGCTGGCATGGACGAAGCGAAATGGATCTCGTCAAACTCAATTTTGTTGCGCTCGCCGCAACGCTTCGTAGCCTTACCGATGGTTCGATAGCGCAAGCCAATCCGGCGGTATACGATGCGTTAAGGTACAATTCTACGGGGAACATCTTTGATCTTGTCGTTCGCAATGCAACGCTTGTAAGCCGCGGCGCCAAGGATGCCCCGGGTCCGCTGACGTTCCGCGGGGATCTGGGGATCAACTTTGAGCGCGCGGGTCCCGGCGGCGGGACGTTGGGGAGGGATCAAGTGGCGGATGTCGGTGACCTTTCGATCTTCTCCGGGCTCGAGAACGTTGATGGGGCCGGTTACCTCGTGACAGTCGCGAGCGGACCGATCCGCAACGGTGCTGACGCGACGCTGCTCTTTTATCGACAATCTCAGGCCAGAGAGATTGACTGGAACACTGCAGACCTTGAAGCCCGGTATCCTCCTGACGCTGTCCTTCGTCAGGGCCAATGGAGCGGAAAGGCAATCCCGCCGCGACAGTGAATATATGGAATCTGAACTTCGTCCGATTATCGTGCTCAACAGTAGTGATAACGTGGCTGTCGCTCGCGAGGACCTCCGAGCCGGGGGCACCGTCCACGATGACTCCCAGCCGGTCCCTGTCCGGGAGGACATCTCCCCCGGCCACAAGATCGCCCTCCGCGCGGTTGCCCTGGGAAGGGACGTTCTCAAGTATGGCGAAGTGATTGGTCGTGCGACTCGCGATATTGCCGCTGGCGAGTGGGTTCATTCACATAATCTGGCAACCGACTTCGACGCGACTCGCGATTATGAGTTCGCGACAGAGACACGGCCAACCCAGTATTTGCCGCCCGAAGAGGCGGGCACATTCCTTGGCTTTGAGCGCGAGAACGGTGACGTCGGGACTCGCAATTACATAGCGGTGATCGCGACGTCGAACTGCGCGAGTCACGTTGCCTTTGAGATTGCTGAAGAAGCACAACGCCGTTTTCGAGACGCTGAGACGATCGACGGAGTTGTCGCGATTCCTCATCAGGAGGGATGCGGGCACGCCCAGGGTGACGACACCTGGCAACTTGAACGAACGATCGCGGGCATGATCTTTCATCCAAACGTGGGCGCCGTGCTCATGGTCAGTCTCGGGTGTGAGGTCAATCAGATCGGCAAGTACCTTGGGAGCGTGCAGTTGGGTCAGCAGGGGTTTCGGAAGGGCAAGCTGATTGTCGGTCTTGAGATGCAGTCATCCGGAGGGACTCGCAAGACAGTCGCAGCCGGAC
>JANNRD010000386.1:0-3213 GCA_031401095.1 Acidobacteriota bacterium | reverse complement strand
CGAGAGCCTCGGTGCCAGTCGTGTTTTGGATTGTAGCCGGCTTCTATTTCAAAAGCCCAAACCCGCCGGGAAGGCCAACGAGCATGCTGGGCGTGAGGCCGATCGGTCCATCCTCGGTGTTGGCCGAAAGCGTAAAGCCATCACCTTGGGAATAGATGTAAGCGAGCGTCGGTTTCGTCAACCTGAGAACCGAGGCCGGCCCCTTTGGTACCGGGATTCCCTGCTTGACGAGGGGTGCAACCGCCGGACCGAGATTGTAGTAGAACATCGCCGAGAAGTTCGCCTGTTTGTCCTCGGGCAGAGTTGCTTTGAACTTGGCAGCCTGCAGTAAGGAGACGCCGGAATCGTGGTACTGAATCGCGCGCTCGACCAGTGCCCTGCTCGGGGCGGCGATCAGGTAGCCATACGCGAACGTATAGCAGGCTTCGATGCCGGCAGCATCGAGGGACTTGAGTGTGTGGAAGACGCGATCGCCACTCTCTGAGTGTTCCCACTCGAGACCCTTCTTGCCTTTGCTCGCGACCCACTCATTGAGTTGCGCAACAGTTCGCTCAAAGCTCTGCTGCAGGCGCGCCTGATCGTTGACTTCGATGACGGCCTTCCACGCCGGGACCGGGAGGAGCGGACCGTCAAAGGCAAAGGCAAACTCACCGCCGAGAGGAGCTGCAAAGTCCTCACGCAGATCGAGGCCGTGTTGCGCCTCGAAGTCCTTGAGGTTCTGCCAGGCCGCCGGATCAGCCGTCTTGAGCGCGCCCAGCAGGTCATCGATGAGTGATACCGGTCGATCAGCGACAAACGAAGCAACCACGGTCGCATCCGGTGAGATGAACTCGAGTGCGCCCATCGGGCCTGGAGATGCCAGCCACGCAGCCAGGCCACGCCGCTCGGTGAAAGAGAGGCTGACGCGATTGCTTGGCCGTCCGTCCTTCTCCTTCAACTCTGCAATGAAGTACTTGACGTTGAGCAGCCCAAGACTTTCCACCGCAGCCATCGTTTGAGCCTCGTCCGCTGAACTCTTCTTGTTGACAACCGTTTGCGAGATGAGGCGCTGGAGGTCAGCCGCAATCACCAGCCCGGCGCCATCGCGATACAGTTCGGCAAGCTGGGCCCGGAAGGGCGAGACAGCGAACTTGCTCGTCGCCGGAGTCTTCAGATTACCGGCAACGTGCGCGATCGCTTCGGACCTCGGAGAAGCAGCAAGGACGTCGTCGTTCATCCAGATGAACAACCCATCAACACCGGCCTTCGCCGGAAGCTGGGCGATATCGGTTACGAGGTGAACGTTGGCTCCCTTCTTCCCTTCCCCACGCAGGGTCGCGAGCTGTCCCTGAACAAAGGTCTCGAGACCCGCCTGGTTGATCACTTCCGCGAGCACTACGGGTTCGCTGGGCTCTCCAGTTGGACCGACCTCGGCGCACAGAACAATCTCGGGTCCGAGATAGGAACCAAGCTCACGAACCCGCTCGATGACATCGTGGAAGCCACCCTTGCGGCCCGATCCCTGTTCCTTCGCCCACCACTCGCGAAGCTCAGGATTCTCTTGAACACGCTTTTCGAGAATGGCGTTCGCCTCAGACAGCATCTGACTGACATTTGGAATCGCGACATAGATGGCCGTATTTTCCGGCGCGAGGTCGAGCAACCGTGTCGAGTACCGAACGCCGGGCCGTGCCACCTGCGCGTCAATCTCCTTGCGCAGCGCCGCCAGATCATCGAGGACCTTAGTATACTTTGGCGAGTTGTTGCTCCAGCCAACCTCGTCTTTAACCGGTACGCGATCGATGCTGACGTGGGTCGCGACCTGGTCACCCGCGTGGAGGATCGAACGGATACTGCTGTGGTCGACGTGAACTTCGCCTTCGACCACGGAGACGCGTGAGCCCTTGGTGCCGCTGTTGACCGAGAAGATCGTTCCCTTAACGGAGACAAGACTGTCATTGGTTGCGACGTAGAGGTGACGCTCACCTTGTTTCGCGGCCTCAACGACAATCTGACCGCGTTCAAGGTTGATCGTCATTCCCTGTGAGTTCTCACTGACAGAGAGTTCTGACCGCTCGCGCATTTCAACCGTCGAGCCGTCGGCGAGTTTGATGATTGCACTGCCATTCTTCGCCGTCCTGATGCGCTCACCCTTCGAGATTTTCTGGCCGGAGGTAACTGCTTCGGTGCGATTGTCAGAAACGCGAACGACATTGCCAGTCGCGGCCTGGACAATCGTGTTGAGCGTTCCCACCGAACGCGTGAACTCCTGTACCCACGGCCACGCAAAGGCGCCGACTCCAACCGCCAGAACTGCTGCGATCGCGAAGCGCACAACCGGCGTCCGCCGTCCAGCGATCCGGTGAGCCATTGGGCGAATCCCCGGCGCTTCGCCACGACGGGCTGAGCGAGCTTCCTTGAGCGCCTTGCGGCAGGGAATGCACTCGTGCGTGTGGTCTTCAAGCAACATTGACCGTGCGCTTGAGAGATAGCCGCCGAGATAGGCCGGGATCAACGTCTGGAAGTCGTCGCAGCCACGAATACGCTCGACCGGCGTCAATCCCGCCTGCGTTGCAGCCTCTTCAGTCGAGAGACGGCGCCAGACTCGCTCAGTCGCCGATTTGACCGTTGGCTCATCAAGTCTCTCCTGACGAATCTCGCCCATCGAGTCTTCAAATAGCTGGTTGAGTTCTCGCTTACTTTGCTTCATTTCCACCCTCCAACATCCTGGTAATCTGTTTCTTCATCTTCGTGCGCGCACGATGGAGCAAGACGCCGACGAGGACCTGCGAGGTCCCGAGCATATCGGCGATCTCGTGATTGTCGTAGCCCTCAAAGTAACGGAGGACAAACATCTCCGCGGTCTTTTCGCCCAATTGACCGACGGCGGTCAGGATGATCCTGCGGAGTTCACGACTTTTCTGCTGAGATTCGGGGCTCAGATTCGGGTGAGCAGCCAGCTCACCCATTTCATCGAGGGGAACCGATTCGGAACGTGTGCGATGCCGGATAAGGTCCAACGAAGCGTTAACCGCCGCTCGATGAAGATAGCTCGCCGGGCTCGGCTCGAGGTTCGTTCCATCCTGGCGACGCGCTAACCTGAGAAATATCGTCTGCACGACATCCTCGGCATCGGTGACCGTACCGGTGATCCGGTACGCGGCTCGAAAAATCCGATCTGAATGCTCTCGAAAGAGACTTTCGAGCTGGTCGGACTGACCGGGAACGACTTTC
>JANNRD010000385.1:0-1705 GCA_031401095.1 Acidobacteriota bacterium | reverse complement strand
CGGCATGCTTTGGCCGTGACGCGGAATCTCAAGGTCATGCCGAGCTGGGGCTCACCGTTCCCAGGGCTACGCTCGCTGTACCGTACCGGCACGCTACTTCACCTCGTGTGGCAACGACGCGACGACGGCAGCACCTTTCTGAGTTGAAGACGACCTCAGAAAAACTTGACTCATTTGCATTGAGTTTTTTCGCCCAAGCAATCTAGAGCGCAGGACACTTGACAATCTGTTGACAGACGTACCGCAGTTGATCGAGGCCGATCTCGGGAAACATCGGCAATGAGAGAACGCGCGCCGCGAGCGACTCGGTGACTGGAAGAGGACAGCGTATCTCACCCAGGTCCTCGTAACATGGCTGCTGGTGCACTGGAGTCGGGTAATGCAGACCAGCTGACACACCCTTTTCTCCGAGGTGCCTCAAAAGTGCGTCGCGTCGCGGATGCTGAATCACAAAAAGGTGGTAAACGTGAGCGCAGGTCGCCGCCTCTTCGGGCAGCACAATGCTGTCAACATCCCGCAAGAGAGAGTGGTAGGCACGGGCTGCATTTCGTCTTGACTCATTCCATTCGTCAAGCCTGCGCAGCTTCACGCGCAAGACAGCGGCTTGCAGAGTATCCAGCCGGCGGTTGTATGCCAGAGAGGTGTGATGATATTTCTGGCTCTGGCCGTAATTGCGCAACATCCTCACTCGTTGCGCAATCTCTGAGTCGCTCGTCACCATCATTCCACCGTCACCGAACGCCCCCAGGTTCTTTCCAGGATAGAAGCTGAAGCACCCGGCATCGCCCAATCCACCGACGCGGCGGCCCTTGTAACGGGCGCCATGCGATTGGCACGCGTCCTCGATGACAACCAGATTGTGCCTGCGCGCGACTGAAAGAATCTTGTCCATATCCGCCGCTTGGCCATAGAGGTGCACCGGAAGGATGGCCTTGCTTCGAGGAGTAATTGCGGCCTCTAACTGCGCCGCATCCATCGTGTAAGTCACGGGGTCTACATCAACAAAGATTGGCCGCGCTCCTGTGAAAGAAATTGAGGAGACTGTCGCAATGAAGGTATGAGCGACCGTGATCACTTCATCGCCTGTGCCAATGCCATAGGCCCGCAATGTCAACTCGAGCGCTGAAATCCCATTGTCCACCCCAACTGCATACTTCGCCTCGCAATACGAAGCAAACTCGTTTTCGAAGAGTTGTACATCCGCACCGAGAATGAAATCGGCATCCACCACAACACGGTGCATTGCTTCGTCCACTTCGCCAGCAATTGTCTGGTACTGCGCCTTCAAATCAACAAAGGGAACTTGCATCAGTGACCTTACTTGCTTGACCTCGCCGATGTTGGCGTTGCCACGCGGACGACGCCCGCTGCGCGGAGCGATTCTTCAGCTGCGCTGAAACTCTCGGGTAACACTCCCTGCTCATTCACCCATTCCACATAATGCTGCAGCCCGTCGAGCAAGGGACACTCTGCACGGAATCCCAAATCAGCCAGCCGGCTGACGTCCGCCGATATGTGGCGAACCTCACCGGGCCGGAAGCGGTTTGGAAACTCCACCTCTCCCGCCCGTCCGAGGCACTTCATCAGAGACGTCGCCAACTGTCGGATCGAAGTGCTCTGTCCAGTACCAACATTGAAGACGCCGAAGTCTGCACGTGGCTCCTCCAGCACAAAGAGATTGGCGCGCGCGACGTCAGTGACGTAG
>JANNRD010000384.1:0-2539 GCA_031401095.1 Acidobacteriota bacterium | reverse complement strand
GCTGAAGTGGAAGCGCTCCTTCTCTTCGAGGTTTGCGGCGAAACGAACGAGTGGGAGGTCGTGGCCAAGCCTGGACGCGTGCTCAAACCTGGCGTTGAGCTCGTTTTCGGGAACGGCTCGGTGCGAGGCGTGGTCACAGCGGAGCTGGACGACGGTCGTCGCAGAATCCGTTTTGCATCGCACGGTGATTTCAAGGCGGAGGTAGATCGCATTGGGAATACGCCGCTGCCACCTTACATAAAACGGCCCGTGACGGCAGTCGGTGGGCGTCTGGAAGAGTCCCGCTATCAAACCATCTTCGCCACCGAACGCGGAGCGATTGCGGCACCAACGGCGGGACTGCACTTCTCGGAGACTGTGCTCGAGAATCTGCGAATGCGGGGCATCGAAGTCGTCTGGGTGACACACCATGTTGGGTACGGGACATTTCAACCGATTCGCGTCGAGCGCGTCGAGGATCACCGGATCGAGTCTGAGTGGTTTCAGATCAGCGGCGAAGCGGCCGCAACCATCAACCGCAGACGAAACGCGGGCGGACGTCTGATCGCGGTCGGCACCACGACCGTCCGGGCCCTTGAGAGCTCGGTTGACGACTCGGGTAGAATCATTGAAGGGACGGGTAGAACAGAGCTCTTTATCTACCCGGGCTTTTCCTTCAGGGCGATCGATGGCCTACTGACAAATTTTCATTTGCCGCGGTCATCCTTATTAATGCTGGTTTCGGCCTTCAGCGGGCTCAATCTGACACTTTCAGCCTACCGACACGCGGTTGAGGAGCGATATCGCTTTTACAGTTATGGCGATTGTATGCTAATTATATAGTTTCATTATAGATGGCAGCCCCGGAGAAGCTTGCGGACATGCGGGCAATTAATGATTTTCAGGTGTCCAAGCCGTTCAAGGGGAGGCTGTGTCCGATCACACTGCCCGATTTGAACGAGTGTTGGCAGTTGGATCTGCGGTGCTTTGTCGATGGTGAAACTTATGAGCGCGAGACCTTCCGGTATTTGCTTTCCAACCCGCAAACCATAGCTCTACAAATACGTTCCGAGGATAGCGAGATGAGTGCGTTTGTTATCGGCATCATCGAGCCTGACGGCACAGGCCACATTACAACGATAGGTGTGGCGCCGGAGTTCAGACGCAAAGGACTGGCCCGGTTGATGATGCACGAGGTCGAACGCAGCTTCGCCGCCCGCGGCGTGAGAACCATCCGCCTCGAGGTCCGCGTCGGCAACGACTCCGCCCAGACCCTCTACGAACAACTCGGATATATGGTCGTCCAGAGGATGCAGCGCTACTACTCCAATGGCGATGACGGCTACCTCATGGTCAAATCTCTCCAACTTCAGCGTTAACACTTTCAAATCTGGTACTTTGACGGTCTGGCCCGCATTTCGGCCAGAACCAAAACGGGTCAAGCTGCTACACCAACCCATGCCGAGGTGGTCCGGGTGAGCATGACGATTTTGGATTTGGCGAACGCGACCAATTGACAAACCCGGTCTAAATCTGTTATAAAGCAGTGACTTAGCGAGAGAGGACGCCCGCGCCAACGAGCGACGGGAACCGACGATTCGGAGTGACCGAGGAGCCTCCTTGAAGAAGGTACTAAAAATGAGAGGACCGTCATCGCGTGGACAATCACGCGTTGCTTCAAAGACGGTCGTTCGTCACTCGGTTTCAAGTACGCGTAGCTCCATCACAAAGAAGGCGCCGAAGGTAACGAGCATAAAGAAGGTAACGAGGCCGGCCATCTCGGGTTCGAAATTGGCCGCAAAGCGAACTCCGACTGTGAGCAAGGTCGAGGTCACCAGGAAGCCCGCCAAGAAGACTACGGCTCGCGTCGCGCCGAAGAAGAAACCGGCGAAGAAGCCGGCGACTAAGATTATTGCGAAACCGAAGGCAACAAGGACGACATCAAAGAAAGTCGTCAAGGCGCGAGCTCCGGTGGCATCGCGTAATCAGAAGCCCGGCAAAATAACACGCCGGATCGTGCCCCCGGTAGCCATCAAAGTTTCAAAGCGGATACCGCCGCCTCCTCCACCGGAACCGCTCCGCCGGCAACCATCAACCGGGGTGCTGAAGAGTTTCGAACAGGCAGTCAAGGTCTTCAACAGAAGGCAGTTTACTGAAGCAAGGGGGCTCTTCGAGGCACTCCAAAGTCGCTATCCGCAGGAAGTGGAAATCAACGCGCGTGCGCAAACCTACATCCAGGTCTGCAATCAGAAGATGGCGAGGCCGGTCTCCTCGCCGCGAAGCGCCGACGAGTTCTACGATCGCGGTGTCGTCGCGCTCAACATCGGTGACTTTACACAGGCGCGCACCTTTTTCGAGAAGGCATTGCGCTTGCGCCCGGATGAGCCCCATCTCCTGTACTCGCTGGCAGCGACATACGCTCAAACGGGTTCGCACGACCAGGCCCTCGATTACCTGCACCGCTCGATTCAGATGCAGCCGCGGTATCGCAGCCAGGTGATCAACGATTCCGATTTCACCCAGCTTCATAACGACAAACGCTTCCTTGAAATCCTCGGCG
>JANNRD010000383.1:0-4404 GCA_031401095.1 Acidobacteriota bacterium | reverse complement strand
CCGAGCATCAGGCCACTGGAAGGAAGTGGTGCATTTACCCGATGTACGACTACGCGCACGGCCAGTCAGATTCGATCGAACAGGTAACCCACTCGATTTGTACACTCGAGTTCGAGGATCATCGGCCCCTCTACAACTGGTTTATCGACCGGCTTGGAATATTTTCTTCGGAGCAATATGAATTCGACCGGCTCAGCATCACCTATACGCTGCTTAGCAAGCGCAAGTTGCTGACCTTGGTTCAGGAAGGCCACGTCAAGGGATGGGATGATCCGCGCATGCCGACACTGACCGGTATGCGACGACGCGGGTATACGGCAGAAGCCATTCGCACCTTCTGTGCGAATATCGGTGTTTCAAAGAGAAATGGGATAACGCAGCTTTCACACCTCGAGCACTTTGTGCGCGAGGATTTGAACAAGCGTGCCGCCCGTGTCATGGCGGTGCTCCGGCCACTGCGCGTCGTCATCGACAATTATCCCGACGATCTTGTCGAGGAGATGGAGGCCGTCAACAACCCGGAAGATGCCAGTATGGGGACGCGCAAAGTGCCCTTCTCGAAGGTGCTCTACATCGAACAGGAGGACTTTCGCGAAGACCCGCCAAAACAGTACTATCGCCTGACACCCGGTCGCGAGGTGCGTCTTCGCTACGGCTACCTCATCACCTGTCTTGGTGTTGTCAAAGATGGCGACGGGAATATCGTCGAATTGCATTGCACGTACGATCCCGCAACACGCGGCGGCAACACTCCGGACGGCCGAAAAGTCAAGTCAACGATACACTGGGTCTCAGCCGCGCACGCTGTTGACGGCGAGGCCCGTCTCTACGACAACTTTTTTACGAAAGAGAATCCCAATGAAGTTGAGGAGGGGCAGGATTTCACTGCTAACCTGAACCCGGGTTCGCTCGAGGTGGTCACTCAATGCAAGCTCGAGCCAGGATTGCGGGATGCCAAACCTGGCACGTTATATCAGTTTGAGCGACTTGGGTATTTCGCTGTTGACCCGGATTCGGCCCCCACGAAACCGGTGTTTAACAGGACGATTGGCCTTCGCGACACCTGGGCCAAGGTCGAGCGTCGCGGTCAGAAGTGACGACCTTTCTCAAAGACAAGAACCACAGAGACGCCAAGACACAGAGAAAACACAGAGAAGAACAAGACGGCTTGTAAACACACTCTCCACCTTTCCTGTTTCTTCTCTGTGTTGTCTCTGTGTCTCGGCGTCTCTGTGGTTCATTGTTTTGACCAGCAACTGGGCGGGATGATTGGGATCGTTATCTGCGCCGCCCTGGTCACTGTCGGGTTGTTGACGACAGATCATTGACGAGGAGGTGCGGCCGTGTGGCGTAATTTGCCAAATTGCGCTGCCTGGGTAGCCGCAGACCTGCCGAAGCGACGGTTTCCGCGGCAGCACAAGTTCGCAAATTATGCTACACGGGGGCCTCCCGCCGGGAGGACCAGCATATCCAAGGTTTGCGGCGGAGTGGGATTGGTTTTGGAGCCGGGCTTGCTCGTCGAGCGGGAAAGCGGCGGCAAGCCGCCGCACTCCAAGACACATCCTTGACACTTGCTCCAACCCTGACATAACTTGGCCAATCCCACTGACGAGTTGTGAGGTCCTCTATCGATGGCAAAGAAAAAGGCTGGTCCGGTAAAGAAGGGAACTCAACGCGCGGTTGACGGAGGTCGACGCAATCTGGTCTACCTTGGCCTGAGCGCCCTCGCCGCCGGCGCGACGACATTTGCCGGCTACAAAGCGGGCTGGTTTACATCCTCGCCCCCCGGGACCCCACCGACGAGCGGGCTGACAATGCTGCCGCCGGTGACATTGACCGACGGTTCCAAAGCGCTCGCCGCAGCCGATGAGATGATCGGGCATTATGCGCGCGGTCTGGACAACGCCTCCGCTTTGATCCACGCCGTTCGCGGTCTGGGTAAGGGTTTCAAACGGGCCAATGGAACCCTCGCCGTCGATTTCCTGTGTCGTAGCTTTGCGGCTGAGAAAGAGGTCAACGGCAAGCGCTACGTCTACTTCCGTCGTGACGCCGAGGTTCACGACAACAGCTTTCTCAAGACCTTCCTTGAAGCCAACGTTAGTCTCGATCAGCCGGTGCTCGTCGGCAGCAACAGGTACACGCTGCGAGATGTAGCTGACAGCGCGAAGAGCCTCTTTCGGTTTGACCCGCAGAACATGACGCGCTTTGAGCCAACGCTCATCCACGATCATCTGCCGTGGACATTGGTCGCGTTTTCAATTCTGACCCCGCCGGCACACCCCGAGTGGACCAATGCCTATGGTGAGAAGATCAACTTGACCCAGGTCATCGATCGTTCGCTAGCCGAGTTCGAAAAGACTTCTGCGCTCGCAGAGCAGTCTTTGGTTCGCGGCGAAGCTGAACCCATTGAGTTTCGTGAGACGATCAAGAAATACAGTTGTTTTGGCCTGCACACCGTCTACGGGTTTCTCTCGTGCCTCAAGTACAGGTATCGAGAGAATGACCTGACTACTCGCTTGACACGGCTCATGGACAATGTCAGCTATCGTTTGAAGGGCGATACTGCGGCGCTCGAGAGTGAATACCAGGCTGAAGGCAAGGGGGCTCCGCCGATAGTCGTCAACTCTCTTTATCTGCGTGCACTGATCAAACTCTATGGTCACGCCTTCGAATCGATCAACTACGTCAAGCTCCATAGCCTTTTGGCATTCAGCAGTGGAGAGGATCGACGGTTCGCTGATGGCGGGGTGCAGCTCGAGCGGGCGATTCTCAATATCCGCTCGCTGGACTGGTCCTTGCTGAGACGGAACGTAGACCAGATGCTTGGACCGGGGCGGGGCGATACTTTTATCAGTGACATCATTATCGGGCTTGGACACGCTTCGAGAGGGATGAAACTGTTGAGCCCTCAGAACCCAGATGTTGCAGCGTGAAACAGAGAACAAGATGCCGCAAAGTTTTGGAAGCAGATCGCTCATTCTGATCTCACCACTCATCCTTCTCATGACGCTTCTCGCCTGCGGCCAGACGTCACGAGGTAGCAAGGCGATGGTTTTCCAGCCTCACGCTGAAGCACTCGACGAGCAGTGTCCTTCTCTCGATGGGGCAAAGGGTGGGGACAAGCAGGTTGAGCAGGACATCAATGCTCTCAAGAGTCCCGATCTGAAAGCGCGCGTCGAGGCGGCTGATCGTCTTGGTGGTCGTTGTCAGCGTCGCTCAGTTCCACCATTGCTGACCATGCTTAAAGAGGATAAGGAGCCTCTCGGCCGCGCTGCGGCAGTTAAGGCACTCGGTCGGCTCGGCGATCCTGATTCAATTGATCCGCTCCGCGAAGCGATCGCCGACCCGGCGTGGGAGGTGCGGCTCGAACTAGGCCGGGCGCTTTGCTCCTTCCAGGTTCATCGCGCCAGCTACGATGTTCTCAATCAACTGGTCAATCCGACCGTGGTTGCAGCTGGCGAAGCCGGGGACCTTTACGCGCGCTGTCAGGGGATCCTCGCGGTCAACCAGTTGCGTGACGTCAACTTCTCGCGCAAGTCTGTGCATTTCCTCTTTTTCTTTCTCGATTCCCCGGAGGTGAGCGATCCGTCACGAAAGGAAATGGCGATCGCGACCTTGTATGAGCTGAAGAAGACTCGCAATGGGCCCCATGAGTTAGTCGGCATTCTGAAGCAGAACCTCAATCCGGTCTACCGGATCAAAGCTGCGGAATGGCTCGGACGACTGGGTATCACGAGCGCCGAAGAGGCACTGAATGAAGCGGCTGCGAATGATCGTGACGTTCGAGTGCGCGGCGCAGCAGTCCAGGCGCTCGCCCAGCTAAAACTGGAATCCGGGAAGTAATGAGGACGGACCGCAGCCGCGTGAGTCTTCTTCGCCCTCTTCTCCAACCAGGAGCATGATCGAAAACAAGGCACGATGGATTCTGTTCTTCTGGAGATATACCGTTCGCTGTTCTCTTCAGTCGCGGAAGAGATGGGCGTCACTCTGCGCCGAACATCCTTCTCACCCAACATTAAGGAACGGCGGGATTACTCCTGTGCCGTCTTTGACCGCCTTGGTCGAGTGATCGCGCAGGGCGATCATATGCCCGTCCATCTTGGCTCGATGCCAATGTCAGTCCGCGCGGCGATTGACCAATGCGTCATCGGTGCAGGCGATGTGATCATGCTCAATGATCCGTACTCTGGCGGAACTCACCTGCCAGATGTCACCATGGTGGCCCCGGTCGCCGCTGCAGATGCCCGCCGTTTCCGGCCTCTCTTTTATGTCGCCAATCGCGCGCATCACGCTGACATCGGTGGTTCGACTCCCGGCTCCATGGGTGCGGCATCCGAAATCTATCACGAGGGCTTGCGGATTCCGCCGGTACATCTCGTCTGCGCCGGTGAAACCAACGACGAG
>JANNRD010000382.1:0-6167 GCA_031401095.1 Acidobacteriota bacterium | reverse complement strand
GCTGCTGGCCCAGGTTCCGAATTTGTTCAATGCGGATATGGACCCCTTCCGGTTGTAAATGGATCAGGTCGGGATGGATCTGGTTTTCAATCTTCCGGCAGGCCGGGCACTGATCACATCCGCCCTCCGGACCGGGCTTATCGCAGTTCAAGGCCTTGGCCAACTCCAGGGCGGTCTTTTTTTTCCCCACCCCTTCGGGTCCGCAGAAGAGATAGGCATGGTGGAGGCGTCGATGTTCAAGCGCGTTGACCAGAGTTTGCGCGATGTGCTCCTGCCCTGCCAGGTCAGTGAAAGTCTGCGGTCGATACTTGCGGGCGATGACCTGATAGCTCACTTTCGATTCTCCCGATGCAGCCAAACGACAAACCTGAGGACACTCGACATGACCCGCAGCATAACTCAGGCTCTTTGCGCGCTCAAGCGACGCGCTCAAGCGACGCGCTCAACAGAACCTTGCCGACTACTCAGGACGCTCGCCAGACGATCGGGCGCGGGAGGGCTTGGCATTTCACTGCGAACCTGGACTAGAATGTCACTAACTTGATGTTATCTTCGCAACGAAGGACCCCCTTATTGCTCCACAAAGGAAACGCGGTGAGTTCCGGCCTTCGCGGCTAAGGTTTTTTTTAAGAGCCGCCCGGAGTGCGAGAGCACGACGGCGGCAATCGGACCATTCAAAAACTTACTAATAGAAGGAGAAGAGATGTCACAGACGAGAGGTAACGTGGATCAGGCAGAGTTGATCAAGCTAGCGATCGCCGGAATCGATGCTCAGATTCGCGAACTGCAGCAGAAGCGGGTTGCATTGGAGGAGCGCGTCACTGCAGGCGTCAGACCGTCACGCACGGCCGCGACAAGGACAAGTGCGGCCACCCCAGGCTCGACCCCAAAGAAGCGCGTCTTCTCGGCCGCGACGCGCAAGCGTCTGAGCCTCGCCGCGAAGCTCCGCTGGGCACGCTCACGAGCCGCGAAGAAAGGAAAGGCAGCATAACCTAAAGGGGCAGCAAGCGGATCTGCTGCCCCTCAAAAATGGGTCAGGCTCCGGTGACTACCGCGGCACATACGACCAACACTACCGTTGCTACCTTCCGGTCCTGGCGGGGTTCATGTGTTCGATATTGCACGGAGGCCGGAGCCTGATAAGCAAACTGAGCTGCGTCTCACGCCAACACGGCTTGCCCTGAGCAAGGCGGGAAGGTCGATTCCCAGCGCATTTTGATCTGGCGGAGAGGGCGGGACTCGAACCCGCACAGGCCAAAGGCCCGCCGCGCTTCCAACGCGGTGCCATACCAATTAGGCGACCTCTCCGAAAAAAGCGGAGCCCGGCACCGGCTCTGGCCAGTATCCCGCTCCATTGGTCTGGCGGAGAGGGTGGGATTCGAACCCACGGTACCCGTAAAGGTACAACGGTTTTCGAGACCGCCCGATTCAACCACTCTCGCACCTCTCCTCACAAATCGCTATCAAGACTCGGTGGAATGTAGAGACGAATTTCGCCGGCGGCGAAAAAACGTCTTCATCAAGTCTCGCGCCTCGTCCGCACAGACGCCGCCGAGAACTTCCACCTCATGATTCAAAGAACTACTTGAGCAAACGGCGAATACCGATTCAATCGCCCCGGCCCGGGCGTCGGGCGCGCCATAAACCAGCCTCCGGACTCGCGCGTTGACAAGCGCCCCAGCACACATCGCGCAGGGCTCGATCGTGACGTACATCGTCGCACCAACCAGGCGATAGTTCCGGAGTGTGCACGCCGCCTCGCGGATGGCAATGATCTCGGCGTGAGCCGTCGGATCCCGCAACCCGATGGGCTGGTTATGCCCGCGACCAACGATCTCGCCGTCCAGGACGACGATCGCACCGATCGGAACCTCGCCTTCATCTCTGGCGGCAGCGGCCTCGGCCAGCGCAAACCCCATAAAGAACTTATCCACCGCGTCGGGCCCGAGAGCCCGGCCTCCTGCCACAACCCCCGGCTCACCCGGAGCTGGATCATGCTCGTCCGCCATAGCCATCGCAACACGCCGCTCACCGAAAGCGGAATCGTACTGGGTACCCCGGAGCGTGTCAAGGTGACGAGATTTTGCATAGTGTCTCAGTTTCGTCAGAAGACAGAGGAATGAACCACAGAGACACTACCAGATTTTAGATTTTGGATTGCGTGTTAGAATCTCCTTCTGTGAAGAGCGCCTATCAGCAGCGGGCCTCTGAGCCAAGCCGACAACGCGGAGGTCATCATGCAAACGAAGAGCATTCTGTTACTGTTGCTTCTCCTCCTGACGGCAGCCACCAATCTTGCTTTTGGCCAAGCCACGCCTGCCGAAGCGGCACTTCAGTTCCGACGTGCGCACGAACATGAGATCGTCGATGAGTTCCGCGCGCTGCTCGCGATTCCGAACGTCGCTTCGGACACAGCGAACATCAGGCGAAATGCGACGCTCATCAGAACGCTGCTTGAACGGCGGGGTGTCGCGACACGCTTGCTCGAGGTCGGTGACGCGCCACCGGTGGTGTTTGGCGAGGTCAGCGTCCCGGGCGCACAAAGAACGATGACATTCTATGCTCATTACGATGGCCAGCCGGTCGAGCCATCAAAATGGGTCGGCGGAGATCCGTTCAAGCCCATTCTCCGAAGCATGCAGTCGGATGGCACTGGAAGCGAGGTCAATTGGCCGACGCAGGGAAGGCCGTTTGATCCCGAATGGCGCATCTTCTGTAGATCCGCATCGGACGACAAGGCGCCGATCATGGCGATCCTCGCTGCCCTCGATGCGCTACGACAGAACAACATCAAGCCGACTTGGAACCTCAAGTTCTTCTTCGAGGGCGAAGAAGAAGCTGGTTCGCCACATCTCGAGGAGATTGTCAGCCGGCACCGGGAGTTGCTTGGAAGTGACCTCTGGCTGATCTGCGATGGGCCAGTCGAGCAGAATCGCCGGCAACAAGTCTTCTTTGGCGTCCGGGGTGTAACCTCACTCGAGCTGACAGTTTACGGCGCACGCCGCGAGTTGCACAGTGGACACTACGGCAACTGGGCCCCGAACCCGGCAATGATGCTCGCGCGTTTGCTGGCATCGATGAAGGACGATGATGGTCGCGTGCTGATCGATGGATACTACGATGGGATCGAGCCACTGGGCGAGACCGAGAAGCGGGCCCTCGCTGAAGCATGGCCCATCGATGGCCAATTGAAGCAGGAGCTCGGCATCGCACGTACCGAGGGCGGCGGGCGACGGCTGATTGAGATGTTGACCCTGCCATCTCTAAACATTCGTGGTCTCGAAAGCGCCTCCGTTGGCGAGACAGCGCGGAACGTCGTCCCTTCCACGGCGAAAGCCGCAATCGATATTCGCCTTGTCAGGGGCATAGATTATCGCGTTCAGTTCCAGCGTCTCATGAGACACATCGAGAAACAGGGTTATCACGTCGTCGAGCAGGAGCCCGACCTCAGCGTGCGGCTTCGTTACCCCAAGTTGATCAAGGTCATTTGGGAAGGGGGATACAACGCCGCTCGCACTTCGATGGACCTCGACATTTCCCGCGAGATAATCCGGACAGTCGAGAGCGCTCGCGGTCCCGTCACCAGGATGCCGACCCTTGGCGGGAGTGTGCCGCTCTACGTCTTTACGGATATCCTGGGAAAGCCAACGATCGGAATCCCTGTGGCCAATCACGACAACAATCAACACAGCTCGAATGAGAACATCCGTCTTCAGAATCTGTGGGATGCGATCGAAGTTATGGCGGCGCTCCTCGCGATGCGCTGACCGTAAAAAGGGAGATCTTTCGTGCCCGGCTAATCGTATATTTGCGCTGGAGGTGATATGAAGAACCCAGGCATAGCGGCGGTCTTGAGTCTGATCATTCCGGGAGTCGGCCAAGTATACAACGGCACCATCTGGCGCGGCGTCTTCTGGCTGATCGTCACGCCAGGTCTCTGGATCGGATCGGGCGGGATGCTGGGATGGGTTTGCCACCTAAGCGCAGCGTACACGGCCCACAACTACGCTAAGAACCGTCCAATCTGAAAGAGAGTCTGGCTTGCACGTCGTGGATTTCAGCCCATATACTGCGATCGATGCGAGTCATGGCCATTGATTACGGGCGTCGTGCGACGGGCATTGCGCTCTCGGACGAATTGCGGATCACGGTCCGACCATTGACTACCCTGAGGACAGATCGCGGAGAGACCAGGTCTCTCGTTGACCGCATCGTTGCCCTCGCTCTCGAATACGAGGTCGGGACGATCCTTGTCGGACTGCCATTGCGGCTGGACGGTACTCGCGGCGACGCTGCGAACCTGGTCGAACGATTCGCCCGCCGACTGAACATCCAACTGACGATCCCAGTTATCCTGAGGGATGAGAGACTAACATCGCGTGCAGCCGACGAGCTTCTTCGTGAACAAGGCGCACGCGCCAGCCGACGGCGATCTGACTCAGACCAGGTCGCAGCCGCAATCCTGCTTGAAGACTACCTTGCCGAGGACGGGCGCATCCGTGCTGCCGCCAAGCGTGACTCTCACGGCCTTGGTAACCCCGAGGGCAACCCCGAGGCCAAACTCGAGTCATGACACTCTCTCCTTTGGCACGCAACATTGCGATCACGGCTGCATTCTTAGTCGCTGCCGTTGCGCTCGGTTTTGTGGTCTCGATGCGTCGTGATTTGAGCCGCGCGCACGCGCATTCAGCGGGCCAGCGAACAATTGCGATCGAGGCCCGCGCCCCGACCGGTGCCATCATCGCGCAACTTCATCGCGAAGGTATTCTCGCACGCGAGCTGCCTGCACGATTCTACCTCCGCTTCCTGGCCAGACGGAACAGCCTTAAGGCCGGAGATTACCAGTTCAAGTCCCCCATTTCGGCTCTCGAAGCGATCGACAAGCTCATCCAGGGCGAAGTCGTGACGCGTCGATTCACCATTCCCGAGGGCTACAATCAATTCGAGATCGCCCGCATCCTCGCTTCTCTCCCCGGTTTGAAGCGGAATGCCCCCGCTACTCCCGACGAGACCTTGCAGCTTTTGAGGAGGACTGCGCTCGTTGAAGACCTTGACCCCGAGGCGGTAACTCTCGAGGGATACCTCTTCCCGGACACTTACGACTACCCGGCAACCGTCACGCTGGAACAGCTGGTCGAGGCAATGGTGCGGCGGTTTCGCCAGACCCTGACGCCGGAAATGCATCGACGCGCGGTTGAACTTGGGATGAGCGTTCGCGATATTGTGACGCTCGCTTCTCTCATCGAAAAAGAAGCGAAGGTCGATCGCGAGCGAGAGCTAATCTCCTCCGTCTTTCACCAGAGGCTGAAAATGGGAATGGCCCTCGCCTGCGATCCGACGGTCATCTACGCCGCGATGGTCGCAGGCCGATATCGTGGGAAGATTTATCGGAGCGATCTTGATCGTGACTCGCCCTACAACACCTACAAGCGCGTCGGGCTGCCTCCCGGACCCATCGCCTCACCTGGGAAGCGATCACTCGAAGCGGCTCTGCATCCGGCTGAGACGGACTATCTCTTCTTTGTCGTCGATGCGGAGCGCAATGATGGGTCGCACAAATTCTCGACTTCTTCGGCCGCGCACGAGCGGGCAGTTGCGTCGTTGCGGCAACGCGAAAGAGCGCAAGCGCCGAGATAACCCCAGTGTCGGTGAGATCTCGATGGCGGTTTCCTCTAGGTCGCCAGCTCGCGCATCGAAGCGACGATCGCTTCGGTATATTCGGTCGTGCTCGCAGTGCCACCAAGATCGCGCGTTCGAACGTGACGGACACTGAGGGTGTGATCAACGGCGCGGCTGATACGGTCCGCAGCCTCGCGTTCACCGAGGTAGCGGAGCATGAGGATGGCTGATTGTAAGAGAGCTGTCGGATTGGCCAGATTCTTGCCCGCGATGTCCGGGGCACTGCCATGCACAGCTTCGAACACCGCTCCAAGCTCACCGATGTTGGCGCCGGGTACAACTCCCAGACCTCCCACGAGACCTGCAGCGAGGTCTGAGACAATATCGCCGTAGAGGTTTTCGAGTAGCAGAACGTCGAACTGCTGGGGTCTCATGACCAGTTGCATGCAGGCGTTGTCGACGATCTTGTCATCAGCTTCAATTTCCGGGTATTCTGCCGCCACCTTGCGGAAGCAATCGAGAAAGAGCCCATCCGAGAGCTTCATGAT
>JANNRD010000381.1:0-7310 GCA_031401095.1 Acidobacteriota bacterium | reverse complement strand
GCCCATTCTTAAGGACATGTTTGTAAACGACGGTCCGTTCGCCAAGCCCCTTTGCGCGCGCGGTTCGAACGTAATCTTCACAAAGTTCTTCGATGACGCTCGATCGCACCATTCGTGTCAGAACTGCAGCCAGCGCGGCTCCCAGGGTGACAGACGGCAGGATGAGATACTCCGGCCCGTACCTGCCCGCGACGGGCAGCCAATCCAGACGAATGGCGAAAAGCAGAATCATGAGTGGCCCAAGAACAAACCCGGGCAAGCTGATGCCGAGAAGAGCTATGACAGAGACACCGTTATCCAGCCATCGGCCTTGATGGCGGCCAGCCGTGACACCCAGCGGGACGGCGAGAATCACCGCTACCACCAGCCCGGCCAGCGCAAGTTCAATAGTCGCAGGGTAACGCGCCAATATCTTCTCAAAGACACGGTCTGCCGGATTGATCAAGCTGACTCCGAGATCGCCCCTCACCAGTCCGCTCCAATAGTTCAAATACTGGCTCTGGAGTGGCAGGTCGAGGCCAAGCTGGCGTTTGAGCTCAAGCACTTGCTCTGCGGTCGCGTTATCACCGAGCGCGTTACGCACTGGATCACCTGGCACAATATGTATCAGGAGAAAGACGAGGGTGACGACGGCCCAGACGACCGGTAGCGCGAGTAGCAAACGCTTGAGCAACGCGATGATTGTCTTTCCGATCGTGGCCCCCATTGCGGCGATGATAACAGGCGCTCAACGAACTTGAAAGTTTCGCAAAAATCTTCGTTCAGTCGAGGGGGAACAACTCCTGGGAAAGGCATCGCATCTCAGCGGTGCGCCCAGGAGAGGTCGCAAACGGACGATGTAAAATGACCCGGTGGTAAAATGACCCCTGTGAAGACGACCGTGACACGGCAACTGAGGTGAGGAGGAGCAATGGAGACGACAACAATCGAAGACACATCGCCATCCGGCGAAACTCTGACCAACGGGTTTGCCAGCAATCAAGCGGTGGCGTTTGAGCTTCCGGAGCTCAACGAGCGAGTCAACTCAATCATTCACGAGGGGCTCAACGACATGTGGCTGCTCCTCACCGGCGAAGAGATTGAAAGGGTCTACCGGCTCCCCGAGCGAAGGGACGGCCGTGCTATCGGACTCCTCTGGGATGGCCAGGTTCATATGCTTGCCTCGAAGCCATCCGCGATTGAGACGCTGCGCGTGCTCGGAATTGAGATGCTGAATTGATCGTCCACTAACAAGGACTGCAGGGACTGCAGGGACTGCAAGGACTGCAGGGACTGCGGAGACGCACGGGTCGTCCCGGTCCTTGCCGACCCTCGTCGCCGCTCCGCCGTCTGGCGCCCTCACCCTCTAGTTCTTCTGCGCCAGCGTCCGCAAGTATCGCACCAGCGTCGAGACATCCTCGTCACTCAGCCCCTTCGCCGGGGGCATGGTCTGACGCCCATCTCGCACAACTCCACTCTTGATAGCGTTGAAGATTGAGCTGTCGGGTCGCGATGCGAGCGCAGCATCATTCAATCTGCTTGCTTTTGGTGTCATCGTCTCGCCCACGAGTCCGTCGCCATCCCCCGCCGGGCCGTGGCAGATCGCGCAGTTCACTGCGTAGAGGGACTGTCCGATCTCCATTGCCCGAGTTGAGGGACGCTGCGAACAGGCTAGCGCCAGAACGCCAGCGAGCGCGCAGAAAACACAGTCCAGAAGTTTTACGGGACTCTGCTTGATGGCTTCCCTCCTCTGTCAAGACTCGGTTTTGATGACTCGAAACTGGCTGGAGCGAGGCGAAGGTTCGCTACCTGGTCTGCTCGATCGCGAACTCAAAACGACGCCCGAACACCTCACGAAGGAGGTCACTGCGCTCCTCCACACGGTATGGCGTGGCATCGCTTACCTGAGAGCAGACGGCTGTCAGATAGATCGCGTCATCGTCAAAGCGACACTTCAGCCGGCGCACTCTACCCTGGTGATCGCGATCAAGGACGTCGGCGAGGCGCAACAAGGCCGCGAGCTTTCGCACCAGCTCCCGATCGTGCTCGGGTAGCGCGGCATAGTAGGGGTGTTTCATCTTTGGCATAGAGCTGCGATGGTAGCGCGCGAGATTGGCGATAATTGCCAGCTCCGAAGCCATGAAGCCAGTCAGCTCACTGTTCTGGATAAGATAGGCGGAGTGTTTGTTGTGGTTTGAGTGAGCGACAAAGGTTCCGATGTCGTGGAGCAGTGCGGCACCGACAAGCAGTCGACGATGCTCGCTCCCAAGCAGGTGCAGCGGGCTCAGCGCGTCGAACATCTGCAGTGCAAAAGAGGCGACAAGTAGCGCATGCTCTCTGTCAGCCTGATAGTGATCGATCAGTGCAATTGCCCCACGCAAACTTGGATCGCGCTCGAAGTGCGAAGAGGACTTCCTTGTTGCCGCGGCCTGACGGGCGAGGTATGCGATGATGACGCCTTCGCGCAAGGCCCAGTCACATGTCGTCAGTCCATCGATCTTGAGCGTTTCCAGGAGAGCTTCGAGGAGTTGCCCGCCGGGGACCATGATCTCGGCGCGCGCCCGGCTGAGCCCAGGCAACTTCGCCCGGGCATCGAGGTCGAGAGTAGCCATTTCTTCGTTGAGCACTCGCAATTCGTCGAGCTGGATCGGCAAGCCGGCCTCCGGCATGACCGGAGCACGCTGTCTCTTCGCGTGACGCCGATGCCAGAGAATGGTCCCCAGTGCGTTGATTGTTCCCGACGTCCCGAGACAAACATCGAAGCCGATTGCCGAGATCTCCGCCTCGCGCTGGCTGATCACCTCACGTAACTCAGCGCGCATGCGGCGCAGTTGTCTTTGGCTGATCGGGTCGGTGGTCATGAACTGCTCGGTCAGCCGTACCGCGCCGAGATTGTGCGAGATCAGGACCGCGGGTTCGCCATTCTGCGTGATTGAAACTTCGGTACTTCCGCCACCGATGTCAATCCCAAGCAGCCGTTGCTTTGGGGGCGCCTTTTGCCTGGCTGCAACCGCCAGCGAAATCAAGCGAGCTTCTTCGATTCCAGAGAGAGTATCGATCTGAACACCGGTCTCTTCCGCGGTGCGCTTGATGAACTGATCGCGATTGACGGCCTCACGGGTCGCACTGGTCGCGGCGGTGATCATTTCAGTGGCGCCAAGCTCGCGCGCGCGGAGATTGAACTTCCCAATCGTGTCGACGGCTCGCGCCATCGCGTCGTCCGAGAGCTTTCGATCACGTGCAACGCTGCGACCAAGGCGAACCATCTCCTTGCCACTCGCAAGCACGCGAAAAGATCCGTCTGCCTCTGTCGCGACGACAACCAGATGGATCGAGTTCGAACCGATATCGAGCGCGCCGATGATCATCGTCCTCGTCTCTACCGCTCCTTCTCAAACTGTCTGGTGGACTCTTCAGTGACACTCTGAAAGGGCACGGCACTGGCGGTCAACTCGCGGTTGGTCGCGGTGCGGGGCATTGAGGGGGCGACCGGAGGTACGAACAGCGTTCGCTCGGCCAAGGGGAGGCCGGGGGCGGGATTGGAAGCACGGAGCAGAAACCTGCAAATCATAATGAGAGAAATGAAACCGCCAACACCGAAGACGAATGGGATCGGCCCGTCGTTGTCGATCAACATGAGGAAGATGATCCCGATGGTAATGCAGGCGAAGCCAGAGATGCTGATCAGCGCTATTATCCGTAGGAGTTGAGAAGAGGGGGCCTCTCTGCCTCCGCCACCATTGGCAACTTCACCAATGATCTCGCGCGCACGATCCATCGCCAGAATGTTCGAGCCACATCTCACACAAAACTTCTGACTCTTGACATTCTCGGTACCGCAATCGGGGCAAAACATGTGCGTCGTTCCTCCCTCGCTTCATTAACTGCCGCGCACTATAGCAGACGTCCGACTTGCCGGGCAATTAAGGCGGCTTCAGGCGAAGCCGCGTTCGTCGATCATCTCTCCTTCGTAACTTTGACTGGTGCGGTCAGTTTGAATGTCAGTTGCGATTCGGAGGGAATGACCGCCGGGTCGCCCCTCGTCGCCATGACTGCAGCAGTTCCACCGCCTCCACCGACACCGGCTCCGATGGCCGCTCCCTTGCCCCCGCCAACAATCGCGCCGATTCCCGCGCCGATTCCGGCGCCGATCCCGATCTTCACGGCGTCCTTCTTCTTCGTTGACTTCGCCTCTTTGACATACGAAGTGGTCGAGATCGCGATCGTCCGCCCATCCGCGAGTTGAAGGCTTCTCAACTTGACCGAGAGCGAGGCAACGCCCTTAACGCGTCCTCCAGGATCGCTCGAGGAGACGACGCCTTCGACCAACGCACCCTTCTTCGCGATCACCCAATCGCCATCAACAATCGGGCTGCCAAGAAATGCAACGAAGACATCACCGGCCGCGCTTGTCTTGGATGAGAGCGAGTTTGCCGTAAAGACCGAGAGAGACCTTCCCGGAGTCAGCGTCAACGTCCGAGGTGGGGGTGGGGGCGGTCGTGGGGCAGCCCGGTCCGCGCCAGCGGTGGAACTTCCCTGGGCAACCGCCGATCCGCCAGGTGCAGTCGCATTCGTCGCCCCGGCAGTCATGACGGGGCCGGAGGCTGTCGAGCCGCCCGGCCCGGTCGCACTGGCACCCGCAGCGGTCGGTGAGACAGTGGGGGACGGGCTTGGCGCCGTCGGCGACACCGCGGGTTGCTGCGAGCAGCTCACCTGCCCGATGACACCCAACAATCCAAGGGTCCCTCTCAACAGGACAACCCGTATCTTCTGCTTCATCGCACGCATGCTCTTCTCCTCCATTATTTGCAAACCTCTTGTGTTCCCCATTCTCCTTGAGCTGAGCGCTATTGTGGCCGCGATTGCGAGAGATCGCAAATCTCAAAGCGTGCTTCAGGGCGATGCCTCGCGATCGACGTACCTACCGATGTTCGCTTTTCGCTTGACGGTACTGTTCCGGGAGAGTAGAGTCCTGACTTCGAGGTCGTCGTGGTGATTTAAGGCAACTTGCTCCACGTTAAAAAAGCGCTAAAGAGCCCTGAGGTGGGAATTTTCCAAAAGCCTCGTGCTCATCAGCGCGGGGCTTTTGATTTTCGCCAGCCCCGAGAGCTTATTGAAAACCAAAGAGTGGCCATTTAAGCGACTTGCTCCACTATAAAAACTGCTAAAGAGCTCAGGCAACTGAAAAGGCCCGACGCTATCTTTGGCGTCGGGTCTTTTTTTTTCGGAGCGAAAGGCTTTTGTGCCCACTTTCCGGCATCCCAGCGGGCAGGGACAATCCCAGCCCCGGGTTTCCTTGTTGTTAGTTATATGAGTGGAGGAGACGCAGTGAGTTACGTCAAGGGCTTGAAATGTCGTGAATGCGGAAAGCCATATCCGGTGGAACCGCTGGCGATCTGTGAGGATTGCTTCGGACCTCTCGAAGTTGATTATGACTACGCCGCGATTGGCAAGCGGCTGACGCGGGACGAGATCGCCTCGCGCCCACGAACACTCTGGCGATATCGGGAGCTGCTGCCACTCGAAGGGGAGCCGACCGTCGGCCTGCAATCGGGTGGCACTCCGCTTGTTCGCGCCGACCGGCTCGGTGCAGTGCTGGGTATTCGGGATCTCTATATCAAGAACGATGCGGTCTGTTATCCGACGCTCTCGTTTAAGGATCGTGTCGTCGCGGTCGCGCTCTCGAAGGCCCGTGAATTTGGCTTCAAGGCAGTTGGCTGCGCCTCAACCGGTAATCTTGCAAACTCGGTGGCCGCGAACGCGGCCGCATCGGGGCTGACCGCCTATATCCTCATTCCCGAGGACCTCGAGAGAAGCAAGATTATCGGGACTCAGGTATACGGTGCCAATGTCATCCCGGTTCGCGGCAACTATGACGACGTCAATCGGTTGTGCAGCGAGATCGCAGGGCGATACGGATGGGGGTTTGTCAACATCAATCTGAGACCGTTTTATGCCGAAGGGTCGAAGACGTTTGGGTTTGAGATCGCGGAACAGCTCGGATGGCAGGCACCCGATGCGGTCGTCGTCCCGATGGCCGGCGGCGCATTGATCTCGAAGATCTACAAAGGCTTCAATGAGCTGGCGCAGATTGGGCTGATACCGCCTGCCCAGACCAGGTTTTATGGCGCGCAGGCGACCGGCTGCAATCCAATCTCGGCCGCGGTCAAGGCCGGGACAAGGGACATTCGCCCAGTCAAACCCAACACCATTGCCAAGTCGCTCGCAATCGGAAATCCGGCCGACGGCTACTTTGCAGCCGGTGTCATAACGGAGTCAGGCGGGTGGTCGGAGGATGCCAGCGATCCGGAGATCCTCGAGGCAATTCAGCTGCTCGCCACGACGGAAGGAATTTTTGCAGAGACAGCTGGAGGGACGACGCTCGCCGTGACACGCAAGTTGATCGCTCAAGGGAGGATCAAAGCGACCGATCGGCTTGTGATCGCGATTACCGGCAACGGACTCAAGACGCAGGAAGCTCTGCGTCTGGAAGATCTGCAATCGATCGAACCCAGGATGTCGGCCTTCGAAGCCTTGCTCGAAAAACGTCGTTCAGTGATCGCAGCCTAGCGATCACCTCGAGGAGAAGCACTGATGCCACAGACTGTAATTATCCCGACTCCGCTCCGCAGGTTCACCAACGGGGTCGAGACCGTTGAAGTCGAAGCGCTCACTGTCGGGGCAATCTTCGAAGAACTCGATCTCAGATTCCCTGGTATCCGCGAAAGACTTTGCGAATCGAGTGGTGAGTTGCGCCGATTCATCAACGTCTATGTTGATGGCGAGGACATCCGCTTCCTGGATCGGCTGCAAACCAATGTCGCCCCCGGTGCCGAAGTCTCGATCGTCCCGGCAATCGCTGGAGGATGAATCGATTTTGGATTTTGGATTTTGAGCCTTCCTCTTCAATCCAAAATCTGGAATCCAAAATCGAAGTTGTTATCGTTTGATGCGGCTGATTCGGCGTGCGCTCAAAACTTCACTGGTGTGCAGTGGTGTGGCCTGATTGAGGATCGTGTGCTGAATCATGATCAGCAACTGGTCATCCCGCCCGCGAAAGTTGCCCGCCAATGGATAGTTCCCGGTCTGGATGACAACGCCGTCTCGAATGAGATTCCAGAACTTCTTCTGGGTAACCCAGTACTCCTTGCCATTCTGACAAATAATCAGCGCGGTTTTCTTGACTTGCATGGTTGCCTCTCGCTCGATCGATTGTCACACGATGTCACTTTACGGGCAACTGCAAAAAAAGAGCGCGTATTATTCACGTCTTCGGGTACCTCCGGGGGCACATCCGGGGGCACATCCGGGGGCACATCCGGGGGCACATC
>JANNRD010000380.1:0-7402 GCA_031401095.1 Acidobacteriota bacterium | reverse complement strand
CGGCGCCCTGGCCGCCGGTGGGGCGACAGCGGTGCCCAAGATGGCGGTGCCGGGCATTGGCTGGCTGGCATACCTTAAAGACCCAGACGGTAATATCTTCGGGATCATGCAGACTGATCCTGAAGCAAGGTAGGCCGACGGTTGTTCAGCCTCTCTCTCGAGGTGGTGGGGCCCCCCGTTTGTTTCTTGACGCTTTTCTTGCTTGCTTTGAGGTCACCATGTCTGGACGCAACGAGAGGGAGTTGCTGGAATTTTCCGGCATCCCGATACAAGGGCTGACTTTTCTGAAGCAGCTCGAGAAGAACAACAATCGGGAGTGGTTCCTTGCGCACAAAGATGAGTTTGAGAAATCACTTCTCGTACCCATGCGCTCACTCGTTGGCTCCCTGCGGGATATTCTGGCGCCAATCGCGCCATCATTGCGAATCGACCCATTGAAATCGATCCACCGCATCTACCGAGACATTAGATTCAGCAAGGACAAGTCGCCATACAAAAGCCACCTGGCCGCGAATTTTGACGAAACAACCGGTGGGCAGGCGGGAGTTGGCCTTTACCTACTCATTTCTGCAAAGGAAGTTGCGATCGGTGGCGGTCTCTACATGCCTTCGCCGGATCAGTTGAGAGCGGTTCGCTTGGCTATTGCCGAGGATTCGCAGTCATTCCTTAAGCTCATCGAAGATCGGCAGATCAAGCGGAAGTTTGGAGCGCTTCGTGGGGAGAAGCTTCAGCGGGCACCACTCGGTTTTGCCGCCGGCCATCCCATGCTGAAGTATCTCCAGTTCAAACAGTTCTATTTCATTCGAGATTACAAAGCTGAGGCCTGTTCAAGTCCGGGCTTTGCAAGACATATTGCCGAGGATTTTATGTGTCTTTTACCGTTCATCGATTGGCTCGTGAGAGCAGGGAAGGTGGCTTGACGCACTGTCCTGAAGCGACGTACTCGTCTTTGAGCTTTGTCTCCGTTGATATCGCACGACTGGGTGAATAGAGAGGGGCAGGGAGAACCGATTGGACATCAACTCGATCAGGGAGTTTTGCCTTTCGCTACCTCACGCGACCGAGAATGTGCAATGGGGCGCGGATCTTGTCTTCAAGATCGGTGGGAAGATGTTCACGGTCGTTAGACTTGAATCCGTGCCGATAGGGTTCTCGATGAAGTGCGCCCCTGAAGAGTTTGCTGAGCTGATTGAGCGGGATGGCATTGAGCCTGCACAATATGTCGCACGCTATCACTGGGTCACCGTCTCGAGTCCTCACACCCTGGACATCGTGGAGACGAAGCGACTGATTCGCAAGTCGTACGATCTGGTTTGGGGCAAACTCCCTCGAAAGGTTCGAGAAGCACTCAAGAGCCAGGCGTGAAAATCGGCATTCACTTGTTGCCAATGTGAATGCCGTCATCGAATCGCTCCGCTCAATTGCAGAGAACCGGATTCGCAATTTGGCAGGGGCTCGCGGGTGAGACGCGAGCCCCTGCCCGGCTTCCTCGCCTGAGAAGGCCGTTGCTACGATGTGCGGCGGGAAGATAGCATGGCCAACCCGGAATGACAAATCGAATAGCCGAGATATAGTAGTTTCTTTTTGAATACATACTATATTTAGTACCTGGCAGCACCGGAGGTAATGCCACGCTTGGGACCGTCACCCGGATTGCCTAACCGCGGTCTGCGGCTTGAATCCAGCAAGTACTTCTAATTCGCTCGTTTCGCATGCGCTCGACAAGATTGTGCGGCGTTGTCTGGAAAAGAAACCAGAGCAGCGGTCTCACTCGGCGCACGATCTGGGCTTTGCGTTGAGCACGCTGACGACGCCTTCAGGCTCTCGTGTGGAAACGGCGACGGCATTGCCTGAGCTGACGGAGAGTGTGGCGGCGGTCGTGACACTCGCGAATGCCATCTCATACCAGCGCGGATCGCAGTCTCCACGCGATTCCGTGACTGGCCGAGCTGCCGTCGTTTGTCACTATTAGTTTCCATCGACTGAATGGTAAGATGTGCCTTCACCTTAAATTGAGAGCCAGCTGACCTTTCTCGATGGTGAATGGTCAATCGCCGCTGCTGACTCTTTACCCTGCTGGAAATCGGGCTCTGCGCCGATCTGCAGCAGAGCGCGCGAGCTAGCTGAAAGGGAGACTATTGATGAAAACACAGGAACACCCTCCGACGACCGCGACAACCGGCAGACCTGCTGCTCGGTTCCAGCTGACGGCGCTCTTGATTTTGTCGTTCGTCCTGTTCGGCGCTTCCATACCCACCGCGATTGATACCGCGCGAGCCCAGGAGAAGAAGTTGACGATGGAGGAATTGCTTGCGCGCCACCTCGAGGCAATCGGTGGCGCTGAGAGCCGCGCACGAGCATCCTCGCGCGTCGCGAGCGGAAAATCGAATCTGATTATCCGTCTTGGCGGCGCCGCCAATCTCGATGGAACTGCGATGATCGTTTCCTCCGGGCCGAAGTTCCGCTTTGGGATGCAGTTTTCCACCCAGGATTACACGGGTGAGGATATGGCATTTGATGGGAGTCGATCGGCGACGGGCCTTTTGCCGCAAGGCAGACGCTCCGGACTCAGTACTTTTCTGAACTCTCAGAGTCTGCCGCTCAGGGAAGGCTTGATGAGTGGAGTTCTTTCGACGGCTTGGCCCCTACTGCGGGTAGGGCAGCTTCAACCAAAGCTGGACTACCGGGGAATAAAGAAGTTTGGTGATCGACAGTTGCACGAGGTTGGCTATCGCGCTGCGAAAGGAGGAGGAGAAGTCAAGACGCAACTCTATTTTGATCCGGCGACTCTTCGGCACGTCGCAAGCAAATACGCATTCGAGATCGGTGCAGGTATCGGAACTCGCGAGTCCTCGAACGAGAATCCGGAGAGCTACTTCTCGGTGACGGAAATGTTTGACGATTTCCGTGTCGTTGATGGCCTTACTCTTCCGCACAAATACAGACTTCAATATAGCTCGGAGAATCGAAGTTCCTCATCGCTCTACGACTGGACCGTTGTCATCTCCGAGATTGCGCATAACCGAAGTCTAGACAATCAGCTCTTCATCATCAAATGAGGCTCTGGTTGTGGAGCGGCGGCGATTGTGACGAGACAAGACTTGAAGAGATGTCACTGGTGTGGTGACGATCCGGTGTATCGAGCTTATCACGATCTTGAATGGGGAGAACCGGTGCACCAGGATGACCGCCTCTTCGAGATGCTGATACTCGAAGGAGCGCAGGCCGGACTCTCCTGGATTACGATTCTCAGAAAGCGCGACCGCTATCGTGCTGTCTTTGATGGATTCGATGTTCCCAAGGTTGCGGCCTACGGCGGGGAGAAGATCACAACACTGCTGTCAGATCCGGGGATCGTAAGAAACCGTCTGAAGATTCACGCGACGGTCAGGAACGCGTGCGCGTTTATGGAGATTCAATCTCAGTTCAAGAGTTTTGATAGTTATCTTTGGAGCTACGTCAATGGTCGATCGGTGCAGAATCGGTGGACCGAGCCGCACCAGGTGCCGGCCAAGACAGAGCTCTCTGACCACATCTCGAGAGACCTTCGGAAGAGGGGCATGACCTTTGTGGGTTCGACCATTATTTATGCTTATTTGCAGGCTGTCGGTGTCATCAACGACCACCTCGTGAGTTGTTACCGCCACTCCGCTCTCGCGTAGAGTACGGGTCCATTAGGACGCGGGGAGAAAAGAAACAAGAAAAACTCGTATCCTCATCGATATTTAATGTGTCATTAGCCTTTTGCAGATGATTTTCAGGCTCAGTTTCGGAGAATTGTTGTGGAGTAGCCCGCGAAAGCTGTGCGGGAGGCCGGTTGGCCACTCCGAATCGAGCCAACGAGATGTAACTAATTAGCTTGATTAGCGCAAGATCAGAAACTAGAATAAGGTTTCGACTTTCACACTTTAGACTTTTTTGGAGAGAGCAATGAAAAGAGCGTTCGCAGTTTTTCTTGGCTTCGGTTTCGCACTGGCGGGACTGTCGTTATCAGAGGGTCCAGGCAAGGCGAAAGAGAAGACCGCAGCTGCGGCTACTTTTACCAAGGATGTTGCGCCGATTCTCTTTGCGAATTGTGCGACGTGCCACCGTCCGAACGAGATGGCACCGATGTCATTGCTTACCTACAAGGAAGTGCGACCATGGGCGCGCTCGATTCGCGAGAAGGTAGTCAGCCGTGAGATGCCGCCGTGGTATGCCGACCCAAATCACGGGCAGTTCTCCAATGACCCACGACTGACCACTGAGGAGATCGAAACGATCAAGAACTGGGTGGATGGCGGGACAAAGGAAGGCAATCCAAAGGACCTTCCCACAGCACCGAAGCTGTCAGACGCGGGGTGGAAGTATGGAGAGCCTGATGTCGTACTCGCGATGTCTGCGGAGGCAAGTATCCCTGCTGACGGTACGATTCCATACAAGTATTACGCGATACCAACGAATTTCACTGAAGACAAGTATGTCCAGTTTGCACAGATCAGACGAGGCGATCCGAGGGTTGTGCACCACGTCATCGTCAGTGTCCGTGAACCAGGCCAAGGGCCGCTGCCAGAGGCGGGCGAGATAAACCGGGCCGGGCAGCAGAGAGTCAATCCTGAGGCCGCGCGTGATCCGCAACGACAGCAGCAGCCTGCACAGCGGGAGAGTAATCCCGATGGGATGCTTCTTGGGTGGGCGCCTGGGATGAGTCCGCTGACCCTCGCACCGGGCAATGCAAAGGTGGTTAAGAAGGGCTCAGTTCTGGTGTTCCAGATGCACTACACCTCCAACGGTGTCGCGGCGACGGATCGGACCAGCATTGGTCTCTACTTTGCCAAGGGCCCGGTTGAGAAGCGAGTCATTACGAGAGGTGTCACAACCGACCCACGTAAGCTTGTCATCCCGGCCGGGGATGCCAACTTTGAATCAAGGTCTTCCTTTGTCTTTACCGAAGACTCCCATTTGCTCATGTTCATGCCGCACATGCACGTTCGCGGCAAAGACTTCGAGTATAAGTTGATCTATCCCGACGGCAAGGAAAAGATCCTGCTCAAGGTGCCGAAGTATGATTTCAATTGGCAGCTTTCGTATTTCCTCAAGGAATCGCTGGCTGTGCCGAAGGGAAGCCGAATCGAGTGCCTTGCTCATCACGATAATTCGGCGAACAACAAGTTCAACCCCGACCCGTCGATTACCGTTCGTTGGGGTGATCAGACTTGGGAAGAGATGATGATCGGATGGATCGACTACACAGTCGACGGACAGACCGTGCGTCCAGCACAAGCCGCCTCGCGGTAGTTCTCTCCATTGGGAGATGAGAAAGAAAGAAGGGCCAGATCGTCTCGGGAACCGTAGTTTCTGAGATCATCTGGCCCTTTGATCATGTCCTGCTGCGCCTTCATCTGATACGGACTTCCTTTTGCGAGCCCGGTGTCTGTGGTCAACTCTGAGAGAAGAATCATGAACGTCAAGCAGAAACACCTGAGGGTTGCAACGACCGTTCTCGTCGTGCTAATCGCGCTGGGAGTTGGGGGCGCCGCGGGTCAGCAGCAATCACCCCCAGAGTATGGTCCAGCAAAGGGGACCCTGGTTATTGTTGGCGGCGGATCGACTCAGAATGCCGGGATCACCGAGAAATTTATCGAACTCGCCGGCGGCACCAACGCCAAGTACGTCATCGTGCCGACAGCCGCTGGGAACAAAGGCCCTGATGGGAAGGTGCGGCTCTACAGTGAGGAGGAGGTCGTTGCGCCCTGGAAGCGCATGGGCCTGAAGAACGTCCGTATGCTCCACACGCACGACCCTGAGATTGCTAATACTGAGGAGTTTGCTCGACCATTGAGAGAGGCGAATGCCGTCTGGTTCAATGGCGGGAGACAGTGGAATATTGTCGATTCCTATGTCAATACTGTGACCTATCGGGAATTTCACAGGGTCCTGGAAAGGGGTGGCGTGATCGGTGGAAGCTCAGCGGGCGCAACGATCCAAGGCTCGTACCTGGTGCGTGGGGCAGTTGCGGGCCCGGATATCGTGATGACTCCGGAACCGGAGCACCAGGCGGGATTCGCCTTCCTCAAAAGATCCGCGATCGATCAGCATATCAACACGCGTCATAGATGGGACGACCTGATCCCGGTGATCAAGAAATACCCTGACTTGCTTGGTATAGGTCTGTCTGAGGGCACCGCAATCATCGTCAAAGGCGATCAGTTTGAAGTCATTGGAGTCTGGAAAGTCGCGATCCACGATAATACACATCAGTACCAGCCCTGGGAAAAGCCATACTACGTTCTCTCAGCGGGCGACGTTTATAACATGAAGACCCGTCAAATCGAGAAGTTGGGTAATGGAACCCGATCTCGACCTCAATCGTCTGACGGGACCGAAGGCCCACCACCAAGAGCCGCGAATCGCCCATAGCGAGGCCGGGCAATCGCGGTGCCGCTCACCGCTCCAGTCTGATACGCCAAAGGAGTTCCGGTCGAAGCACGCGGCGGATTATTACCGAGGCGAACGCGGAATCTAGCGCGATCGCCTCGGTATCATTGAATAGCAAGAGCTGGCTATAGCTAGCTCAGCCGTTCTCAAAAGGCCACCTTGAGGGCGAATTGAACCTGCCGCGCAGGGAATGCGCTACGAATCTGCCCGAAACCGCCTGTCGCAGTTACTCGCCCGTTGGCGTCGAAGACCAATCCGGCTGCGCTGCCATTCGGTGCGCCAAAGTTGGTCTTGTTCAGGAGATTGAAGAACTCAGCGCGGAATTCGATCTTCGATACCTCATTGAATGGAAGAGCAAAGCTCTTCTGCAAACCAAGATCAAGTTGATAGAACGAAGGGCTGCGCCCAATGTTCCGCCCTGCATTCCCGAAGGGACTGGTGACAGACGGAAGCCTCACTGCCTCCGCATTGAAGTATCGGTCGATGGTGCGTTCGTCCTTAGGCAGGATTGGATTGCCGACGAGGTTTGGCCTTAGTGCGATTCCTCCCAGAAATGATGGAAGGTTCGCGGTCACTGGCGACGGCGTGTAACGTAAGTTGACCGCTTGACCGCTAGTCATAGTGTTGATGCCACTGAGCGTCCAACCCCCAATGATCGCGTCGAGCAGGTATGGGGCGTTTGCAACAAATGCGCGCCCTCGCCCGACCGGAACCTCCCACACCACGGAAGTCGTGTTGTTAAAGGGTTGATCGTAGGCACCCGGTCCACGATCCGCAGCAAGGTTAAAAACGTTCTGTGGAGTGCCGGTGTTGCCCGCAGGTTCCTCAAGCACCTGACTGACGTTATCAATCGCTTTGGACCAGGTAAATGAGTTGAGAGCGTAGAGGCCACCTGAGAATCGACGCTCGAACTTAACCTGGAGCGCGTGATAATTCGAGAAGGCGGCCGGGAGCACTGACGAGATGGATCGGAAGCCGGTGATCG
>JANNRD010000379.1:0-6010 GCA_031401095.1 Acidobacteriota bacterium | reverse complement strand
ACCCGGCGTTGAAACGCCGGTCTAGGCTCACGACGACTCTGCCGCGTCGTCGGCACGGTCCGGTGCCGCCTGAGAACGTCCAAAAAACGCAGCCACCCACGTTAAGCGGTGGCTAAGTCCGCCGACCGCTTAAGGGCGCTTTTCAAACTTGAGCGACGCGGAGTTCATGCAGAATCGCAGACCGGTCGGCCGCGGGCCATCGTCAAAAACGTGACCCAGATGCGCGTCGCAACGGCTGCAGAGGGCTTCGACACGTTCCATCCCGAGGCTGCGATCCCTTTCCTCGCGCACATTCTTCTTGTTGATTGGCGCCCAGAAACTCGGCCAGCCCGTCCCGGAATCAAACTTAGTGTCCGAACCAAAGAGCTCCAGCCCACAGGCGACGCAGTAATAGACACCCTTCTCTTTGAGGTCGTGATAGGCACCGGTGAAGGCGCGCTCGGTCCCCTTTTCTCGCGTCACGTGATACTGGTCGGGGGTCAGGATACGCCGCCACTCTTCCTCTGTCTTGACGACCTTCTCCAATTTCGTGCTCTCCATCCTGGAAGTCTCCTTCTTGCCCTGAGTGGCGTTGACGAGGTTATTGGTGTTCGCGTGGAGGATGGCACCTGCCAGGATAGCCATCGCCAGCAGCACTCGGGTCACGGCAGTTTTACGGTTCATCTCCTACCTCCGACTTGAGCCTTGCGGCGGTTCGTACTCATTAATCCACAACGAGGTTAGGTCAAGGTCTTGATCTTTAGTTCAGTAAGCTGTTGCGCGCTGACCTCGCTAGGACTGTCGGTCATGAGGTCTGACGCATTTGAAGTCTTTGGAAAGGCGATGACATCTCGAATCGAACCAGCGCCGGCGAGCAGCGTCACAATCCGATCAAACCCAAGCGCAATCCCTCCGTGGGGTGGGGTCCCATAGCTCAGCGCATCGAGAAAGAAACCGAACTTCTGGCGCGCCTCTTCGTCGTCCAGGCCGAGCGAGCGGAAGACTCGCGCTTGAATGTCCGAACGGTGAATTCGGATCGACCCACCGCCGATCTCGCTGCCATTGAGCACCAGATCGTACGCCTTTGCCCGCACTTCGCCCGGACTGCTCTCAAGCTTCTCAAGGTCGTCTTCGACTGGTGAAGTGAATGGGTGGTGGAGAGCGTACCAACGCCGGTCATCCTCGTGATACTCGAACATTGGAAAGTCAGTGACCCACAGGACATTTGCCTCTGTCCTGTTGATCAAGTCTTCTCGGCGAGCCACTTCGAGGCGAACCGCACCGAGACTTGCGACGACGGCATCCCATTTTCCTCCGACGAGAAGAACCGCATCACCTGGTTGTGCATTTGCTGCTTTGATGACAAGCTGCAGGCCCTCGACTCCAAGCGCCTTCAACATCGAGGACTTGATTTCGCTCTCTCCTGCCTGAATCCAGGCGAGACCGCCGGCGCCGTATCGTTTGGCGACATCGACCAGATCATCGAGTTGCTTGCGCGTATACTTTGCACCACCGGGGACGACGATCCCTTTGACGACGCCGCCCTTTGCCACCGCCTCCGCGTAAAGAGCGAAGGGCGAGCCGTCAAACGCGGCATTGAGATGAACAAGCTCAAGGGCAAACCGCAGGTCCGGCTTGTCGGACCCGAAGCGCTCCATTGCCTCACCGAAGGGCATTCGCCGGAACGGCCGCGACGGGGGTTCCATTCCTGCCAGTTGGAAGTACTCGCAGATGAGAGGCTCGATCACCTCGAAGACATCATCGGGTTGGACGAAGCTCATCTCGACGTCGACCTGCGTGAACTCGGGCTGCCGGTCGGCGCGGAGGTCCTCGTCGCGGAAGCAGCGAGCGATCTGAAAGTACCTCTCGTATCCAGCGATCATGAGCAACTGCTTGAAGAGCTGCGGTGATTGTGGAAGCGCAAAGAACTTCCCGGGCGCGGTCCTCGATGGGACCAGATAGTCGCGTGCGCCCTCAGGAGTCGACTTCGTCAGGATCGGAGTCTCAATTTCGAAAAAACCTCTGCTATCGAGATACTGCCGAGTCGCGAGAGCGAGCCGATGTCGCAGCCGGAGGTTGTTCTGCATCTCAGTGCGTCGCAGGTCGAGATATCGGTACTTGAGCCGCAGGTCTTCTGAGGCTTCGCAATTGTCTATCTGGAATGGAGGCGTCTGAGCATCATTGAGTATCTTGAGCTCATCTGCGAGAACCTCGATTTCGCCGGTCTCCATGTTGGCGTTGACCGTCTCGGTGGTCCGCGCGACGCACTTGCCGGTGACAGCGATGACAAACTCGCCGCGCGCTTCCTTGGCGCGCGCATGCGCGACCGCAGAAACCTCGGCGTTGAAGACAACCTGAGTCAAACCCGCGCGATCGCGCAGGTGAATAAAGATCAGTGGGCCGTGATCGCGACGGCGGTTGACCCAGCCAATCAGCGTCACGCTCTTGCCGACGTCGGCGGCCCGCAGTTCTCCACAGTTATGAGTCCTTTTTGTTTTCTCCAGATGATCGAGCATCGCAGTCAATTCTTTTCCTTGATAAGTTTGATGATTGCATCCAGGTCCAGTGCCTGTTGTTCTCCGGTTGAGAGCTTCTTCAGGCCGTACCGCCCACTGGCAACTTCATTGTCGCCGACGATGAGGGCATAGTGCGCCTCCGACTCGCTCGCCATCGCCATTGCCCTTTTCATCTTGCGCTCGGTAAAGTCGAGGGCTACGGCGACTCCCGCCGCGCGCATCTTCCGAGCCAGCCCAACTGAGTGGCTCAAGGCCTCATTGCCAAGATGGACGAGGAAGATGTCAGGGCGCTCACTCTGCCGCGCGTGCTTTGACTCTGTCTCTGGCAGCGAGAGCACCATTCTGTCGAGACCAAAGGCAAAGCCAAACCCCTTCATTGGCGGTCCTCCAAGCGTCTCGGAAAGTCCGTCGTAACGTCCGCCGCCGACAATCGTGTTCTGGGCGCCAAGACCCCCACCGATGATCTCAAATGCGGTTCGCGAGTAGTAGTCGAGTCCTCTGACCATGTGCGGATTGACCCGATAAGCAATGGCCCGAGCGTCGAGGTGATTCTTCAACCTCTCGAAGTGCTCGCGCGAATCGTCATCCAAAGAGTCAAGAATGGTCGGCAGGGCAGCGATCAGCGGCTGGCAGCTTTCTATTTTGCAGTCGAAAACGCGAAGAGCATTGGTCTCATAGCGATGCTGGCAATCCGCGCACAACTCGCCAAGGACGGTGGAGATCGCGGCCCGCAGTTCTTCGAGATACGGTCCGCGGAGCTTCGCATCTCCGACCGAGTTGATCAGCAGTTCCGTATTCTCGATGCGGAGCTCGGAGAGCAGCCACCCGAGCATTTCGATGACCTCGGCTTCAATCAATGGATCGTCGCTGGTACCGAGAACCTCAGCGCCGATCTGGAAGAACTGCCGGAACCGGCCGGCCTGGGGTCGCTCACGCCTGAACATTGGGCCGACATAAAAGAGCTTGGTCAGTTCGCCGGACGCCTTCTCAGCAAAGATTTTGTGCTGGATATAGGCGCGCACGACCGATGCGGTGGCCTCTGGCCGGAGCGTAATCGATTCGCCATTGCGGTCGACGAAGGTGTACATCTCCTTGTGGACGATATCGGTTGCTTCGCCGACGCCGCGCGCGAATAGTTCGGTCTTTTCGATCAATGGGGTGCGGATTTCGTGGAAGTCGTATCTGCGGAAAGCCTCGCGCGCAGCATCTTCGACGCGGTGCCAAAGGGGCGTCTCCGCGGGCAGGATGTCTCTCGTTCCTCTCAGCGTTTGAATCATTAGTTAACTGCCGCCCTCAAAGGTCAAGCCAAAAATTGTAACACACGGGCACGGAGGAACGGAGGCCAGGGGCGGTGCTAACGCGAAAACGCGAAGCCGCAAAGGAAAACAGCGTCCCTTTGCGGCTCGCGTCTTCGCGTTAGCACCGGTTCCGGCTCAGCGCAGTTTCTGCAATCTCTCAGCCGCCTGTTGCAGTGTCTCATCGCGTTTGCAGTAGCAGAAACGCACCTGTTGCCTGCCGAGTTCTGGGTGTCTGTAAAAGCTGCTTCCGGGGACGACCGCGACGCCGATCTCCCGCACCATATGCTCACCGAATTTTGTGTCGCTCTCGAACCCGAACGCCGAGATGTCGGTCATGATGTAGTACGCGCCATCGGGCCGATAGCAGCGAAATCCGCTCTCCTCGAGCACTCCAAGCAGCAGATCGCGTCGGCGCTGGTAATCGAATTTCAGCTTGTCGTAATAACCGGGTGGGAAGTTGAGTGCGGTGACACCGGCCTCCTGCAATGGTGCGGCGGCCCCGACAGTCAGAAAATCATGTACCTTGCGGATTGCATCTGTGATCTGGGGCGGGGCGATCGCATAGCCAACACGCCATCCGGTGACCGAATAGGTTTTGGACATGCCATTGATCGTGACGGTTCTTTCGCGCATGCCATCGAGCGTTGCCATCGCGACGTGACGGACTTCGCGCGATGGATCTGCGTACCAGATGTGCTCGTAGATCTCGTCTGTCAGGGCCAGCACATCGAATTCGATGCAAAGGTCGGCGATACAGCGAAGCTCCTCTCGCGAAAAGACTTTACCCGTCGGGTTATGTGGCGTGTTGATGATGATCGCCTTGGTCTTGTCGCCAAAGGCCGCGCGCAACTCGTCCGGATCAAACCTCCAGTCGGGCGGGTAGAGCGTAACGTGTCGAATTGTCGCCTCGGAGAGAATCGCATCCGGGCCGTAGTTCTCGTAAAACGGCTCAAAGACGATCACCTCCTCGCCGGGATCGATGACTGCCATCATGGTCGCGATCAACGCCTCAGTTGAACCGCAGGTGACGACGACCTCTCTCTCGGGGTCGATCTCGAGTCCGAGATGCCAGCGAGTCTTCTCCGCGATTGCCTCTCGAAACCGCTTCGAGCCCCAGGTGATTGCGTACTGATTGATATCGGCCTCGATCGCCCGACAGGCGGCCTCCTTGAGCTCCAACGGAGCGGGAAAATCAGGGAATCCCTGGGAGAGGTTGACGGCGCCGTGAAGATAGGCCTGCCGGGTCATCTCCCGGATGACCGACTCGGTGAACTGTCGCGCCTTGTGCGAAACATATGTCTTCATGATTTCGGGATAAGGCCAGGCGTTGCTCGCGGACCGACGGGATTGATGCGGGAGATGAGACGATTGCCATAACCACGTTTGACGGTTCGGTTGACCAGATTCTCGACATCGGCGCGAAGCAGTCTTCGCTGCCCGTCAACTTCAATCGCTCGCAACGTTCCGCCATCAACTGAGAGTTCGAGGAGCATGACCGGAATGTCGTATTCCCTCGCCGCCCCCTTGAAGTCCATCAGATCCTTGCTATCATAGACGCTCATCCAAAAATCTCCTTGAATCTTCTCCTCTGGTTTCTTCGTATGACCCGATAGAGGCGATAGGGTCCGATAGGGCCCGATAGAACCCGATAGAACCCGATAGGGGATGATAGTGAGAGCGGCGCGCGGTGTCAAAGAGTCCCCGAGCAACGTTGACGGGCTGGTTTCCGAGCAGAGCCAAAGGAAGGGTCCATGCGGAGTGACGTCACTCAGAGAATCAATTGCGAACAGTTTGAGGAACTGATCAGCGAGTATCTCGATTTTGGACTGACGCGCCCGGTGCGCCGTGACTTCGCCGAACATCTGCTCGCGTGTCGTCCGTGCCATGCGGTTTTCAATGACGTCCGCGTTGCGATGGATGCCTGTCATCATCTGAAAGAGTCGCAAATGCGCGAAATCGCACTCTTTACTGAAGTCGAACAACGGATTCTCAATGCGACCACTGCCGGTGAGATGCTTAGTTGCCGGACACTGGACGTGCTCATTTCCGACTACTTCGAGGGGATCATCGAGAGTCGGTACGAGAACATCTTCAGCGAGCATTTTGTCGTCTGCGATGGATGTCGCCGATTGGTTGACGGAGTACGTGAGTCTCTCGTTGAGAGCGAGACCGTTGAGGTCCCTGAAGAGCTCTTTGGGAGGATCCTCGCCGCGACTT
>JANNRD010000378.1:0-6541 GCA_031401095.1 Acidobacteriota bacterium | reverse complement strand
GAAGAACATTCGATGGTCGGAACGTTGACCTCTACACCATGCGGAACAGCAATGGTATCGAGGTCCGGATTGCGACCTATGGCGGTATCGTTGTTTCAATCAAGGTTCCCGATCGCAAGGGCCAGCTTGACGATATCGTCCTCGGTTTTGCGAAACTCGAACCGTACCTCAAAGTGCATCCCTACTTTGGGGCAATCACGGGGCGCTACGCGAATCGGATTGCAAAGGGCAGATTTACCCTTGGCGGCACCGAGTACAAGCTGGCGACAAACAACGATGCAAACCACTTGCACGGCGGTCTTAAGGGCTTCGACAAAATGGTCTGGACCGCCCGACCAATTGAAGTGCCGGACGGTCTGAGTCTCGAGATAACCTATCTGAGCAAGGATGGCGAGGAGGGTTATCCCGGCAATCTGTCGAACAAGGTCATCTACACATTGACCAGCAAGAACGAACTGCGGATCGATTACGACGCGACCACGGACAAGGATACCGTCATCAATCTGACCAACCATTCCTACTTCAATCTGGCTGGTGAGGGGAACGGCGATATCCTCAATCACAGATTGATGATCAATGCAGATCGCTTCACGCCAACTGACGCCGGAGCCATCCCGACCGGTGAGCTTCGCTCGGTGGTGGGTACGCCATTTGACTTCACCATGCCGACAGCGATTGGCGAGCGGATCAACCAAAGCGACGACCAGTTAACTCTGGGTAAGGGCTATGATCACAATTGGGTGCTTAACGGTCAGATGGGCACACTAAGGCAGGCGGCGAGGGTGCTTGAACCAACCTCGGGCCGTGTCCTTGCGGTGTGGACGACCGAGCCGGGCCTTCAGTTCTACACCGCAAACTATCTCGATGGCACGCTCACCGGCAAGGCGGGAAAGTCATATCAGCGAAGATCGGGATTCTGTCTCGAGACCCAACATTATCCGGATTCGCCCAATAAGCCCGCATTTCCAACAACTGTTTTGAGGAAGGGCGCACGGTACCGGACGACGACGGTCTTGAAGTTTGCGGTTGAATGAGCGAATTCAAGGTGTGGTCAGGTGCCGGTGGAGCCGAAACCGCCGTCCGCGCGTGCGGTTTGGTCAAGGTCTGAGGACCAGATGTAGTCGGCAGGCGCGGCCTGTTCGATGATCAATTGGGCGATTCGGTCGCCGATCTCGAAAGTCACCGGAGAATCGCCGAGATTGACAAGCAGTATTTGAACCTCACCACGATAGTCAGCGTCGATGACACCAGCCATGACATCGATGCCGCTGCGCACTGCCAGACCCGACCGCGGCGCGACACGTCCATAAAAGCCAACTGGAATCTCGAGAGCGAGGCCCGTCGGTATGAGCCGGCGTTCTCCCGGACTGATGGTGCACCCCTCGGCGCAGTGCAGGTCGGCGCCTGCTGCGCCAACACTTGAACGGAGGGGCAACCTCGCGGTTTCCCGCAGTCGTCTGGCACGGACCTCGATGCTTGAGCTTGATCGATCAGTCATGAGCTCGTTGTCGCCATCGTCCTTTCCTGGCCTGTCTGAGCCTCTTCTGGGATGGGCAGGCGGATGGTGAACTCGCTGCCGACTCCAAGTTCACTCTTGACGTGCGCCTCACCGCCGTGCGCGAGGGCCAGATGCTTGACGATGGCGAGCCCAAGTCCAGTGCCACCCGCATCGCGCGAACGCGCCTTATCGATCCGGTAGAAGCGTTCAAATATACGCGGCAGATGTTCCGGCGCGATGCCGGGGCCGGTGTCTCGGACGCGAATCGTCTCGTCTTTGCCATCGGAGGTGGCCGAAACACAGACCTCGCCGCCGGGCAGGTTGAATTTGATCGCATTGTCGATGAGGTTGGTGAGAATCTGTTCGAGCCGTCTCGGGTCTGCGGTGATCAGATGAGATCCGTCGACCTGGTTTCTCAGGTGAATTCCATGCTGCGCTCCTCGATGAGCGAGTCCATTGAAGACTTCGGCAACCACGCGCCGCAGAGGCAACTGATCGCGCCTCAATTGTACCGCGCCGGATTCGATCGCTGAGAGCTCGGCGACGTCATTGACCAGATCGCGCATGCGCAGCGCGTTTCGCTGAATCGTGTTGAGAAAACGCAGGCTGTTCTCGCTATCATCGAGCGCCCCATCGAGAAGCGTCTCAACATAGGCCGTGATCGAGGCAAGCGGAGTTCGCAGCTCGTGGGAGACGTTGGCGAGAAACTCCTGCCGAACTCGTTCGAGCAGCTCAAGCTTTGTGATATCAATAAACGCGCCAACAACACCATCGATCTGATTCTCCCCAAGTCGAAGCGGGGCGGCGTGAAGATGCAGCAGACGCCGTTGAGGCGACTCGGTGTCACCAGGACGAAGCTCGATTCGCGTCTCAACCCGCTCGCCGCTGGCAAGCACCGCAGCAAAGGTCTGATTCAATTGCGGGTCACGGCTGAGATCGGCAAGCCGGCCCGCCTCGCGGTCTCCCATACCCAGAAGAGTCCGCGCCGCGTCGTTGATCAACAGCACCTGCGAGTCGCGATCCGTGATGATCAGCCCTTCAGCGACCGAAGCAAGAATCGAGCTCAGCAAATTACCGCTGCGGTCAGCTCCGCCAAGTGCGGCCAGCAGCCTTTCGTTGCTCCTCTCGCGCTCCAACAGTAGTTCATTGAGTTCATGGATGGCATAACGAGCGGTGACGAAAGTGATGAGACCGACGACGATTGTCGTCACAATGTGCGATGTGACGACATCCATCGCGGGAAAGAGGACGGTCTTTGCCGTCTCGTAAAGCGCGAAAAACAGCACCATGACGGTCGTCGCGAGAATAACCTGTCGTCTTTCCGGTCTCATATCAGATTGAAAGCGCGCTGACGAAGTCCGATTAGCTACTCGGCGAGTGCCAGTTTCTTGTCGGCTGCCACGGCCGCGGCGCCCGGTTCCAGTTCTGCGCAGCCAAGGAACCGGTAGCCGACTCCGATCATCGTCTCGATACACGATCCACACGGACCCAGTTTCCTGCGCAAGCCACTGATGTGGACATCGAGCGTTCGGGCCTCGCCATAGTACTCGAGCCCCCAAACCTGGTCGAGGAGCTGTTCTCGCGGCACGACGCGACCCTTATTGCGTGAGAGGATAGCCAGCAGGGCAAACTCCTTGCGCGTCAGCCTGATCTTCTGACCGGAGCAGGACACGGCAAAATCGGCGTAGTCGATCCGGAGCCGGCCATCGTCATATATTTGCTGTGTCTGAGCATCAAAGCCCGACCGGCGCAGGGCCGCCCTGATACGCGCGACAAGCTCGCGAACGCTAAAGGGCTTTGTCATGTAATCGTCCGCGCCGAGTTCGAGGCCGCGGATCTTATCGCCCTCCTCGGTCCGGGCCGTCAGCACGATGATCGGAGTGCGACGCGTCGCCTCTTCGGTGCGTAACCGGCGGCAGAGTTCGAAGCCATTCATCCCCGGCAGATTGAGGTCCAGCACAATCAGATCGGGTGCCCGATTCCGGGCCTCATTGACGCCCTCCCGGCGATTGGAACGAACGAGCGCAGCTGCGAGTCCGGCCTCGCCAGTCAAAGCCACTTGCGCGCTGAAGGCTCGCTCACGTTCAAGATTGTAGCGAATACTCTAGGCGTTATCCGCATCGTCCTCAATAATCAGGATGTGGGGTTTCATGATTCCTTCTGGTGTTTAATGACCCGGGCCTCGGTCATATAGACGATCAGCTCGCAGATGTCGGTGACGTAGTCGCCAATCCGCTCGAGGTGCTTGGCCACGAGCAGCAAACGCGCGGCGCGTCCTGCGACGGCGGGATCTCTCGACATGTGATCCAACAGATCGTGGAAGATCCGATCGTAGAGACGGTCGATCTCATCGTCGCGTTCGATGACCCCTCGGGCGGCAATGGGATCGGCGGCAGCAAAGGCATCGAGCGAGTCCTTGAGCATCTCGCGCGCACACCGGCTCATGCGGGGGAGGTCGAGATACGGCTTAAGCTGCGGTTCGTTGTTGAGATCGAGTGCCGCGCGCGCAATGTTACAGGCGTGATCTGCGACGCGTTCGAGGATCGGAGTTATCTTGATCGCGGTGATGACAAAGCGGAGCTCGCGTTCGTTCTGCGGTTGCTGAGCGAGCAGACGAGCGCAGGCTTGATCGGCCTGCAACTCGAGCGCGTCTACCTGATCGTCATTGGCAAGCACAAGCTCGGCCAACTCGGAGTCGCGATCGACAAGTGCATGCATGGCTCGGTCGACCGCGTTCTCGACTTCTCCTCCCATAAGCAGGACTTGATCGCGCAACTTTGCCATCTCCTGCTTTGACTGGTGAACAGACATTGCCCCTCAACTGCAACTGCTTTGAGATTGCGCCCATACTACTGAACGCGACTTACGGGTATGTTAGCTGGACATTAAGTCCTTGTTAAGCGGTTTGACTGCGAATATCCGGGGGGGAAGGCTGGGGGTCATGTCACGGGTCCAACGATATGCGCAGCCAGATCGCCGTGTAGGCTCAGAGGCGCTTCAGTGCCGGCCATACCAAACGGGGGCTCGGCGTTCCCAAGTGAAGCGCTCTCGTCTCAGCGGCAGCCCCGGGACCGCCGAGCCCCAGCTCGGCTTCCTCACTCGACGGGGCAGGCAAGGCCTGCCCGTCCGCCATTCCTGCCGTTCACGGTGCAATTGCTACCATATAGCTCCGGGCGCCAGTGCAAGTGTTCGGATTTGTCGCAGTGATCGAGAAGTTGTAGCTACCAACCGCCGTCGGGTAACCGTAGACAAGCCCGATCGCGCTGTAGAAAGTCACTCCGGGTGGCAGGGTTCCTGTCAACGAATACGAGTAGCTCCCTGCTGGCGAGGCCGTGACGTATTTCATGTAGAGTTTCCCAACCATGCCGTTTGGCAGGGCGGGCAGCGCAATCATCGGGCAAGCACCCGGCGCGATCGTCACCGTGTAGCTCCGGCTGCCAGCGCAATTGGCGATGCCTGTTGCCGTGACTGTGAAAGTGAACATGCCATTCGCGGTCGGTGTGCCACTCAGGACCCCTGTTAGCGCGTTGAGCCCCAGTCCCGGTGGGAGGCTTCCGCTAAAGGTATAGGTGTAGGTCCCCGCCGGTGAGCCGCTGACCGCCTGGCTGTAGGCCGTCCCGATCTGGCCGTTTGGCAGGCTCATCGGATTGACGGTCACGGTCGGGCAGTTAATCGTCAAGACATACGCTTGCGTCACGCTGCAACCGTTTGGTCCCTGCACCTTGATCGTGAAGTTGTACGCACCGGGCACGAAAGTCAGCCCGCTGATGACCCCGGTCGAGGTGTTGAGTGTCATCCCGCTCGGCAGACTCCCAAGCACTTGAGAGAATGCATAGCTGCCTGGCGGTGAGAGGTTAATCTGCTGGCTGTAGTTGGCTCCCGCCGTGCCCGCAGGAAGGGACACTGTCGTGATCACCGGGCAGGTGCCGCGGACGATGACGCTGAGGAAATACTCGCCGCTCGTCTCACTTTCGCTGGAGACGCGCAGCAAGTAGGTTCCCGCAGCGAGTCCACTCGCGTCAACGGACTCATTCCGGCCATCGCCCAGAACCGTTCCGGATGCAAGCAGCATGCTTGCGGGATCAAACAGTTCAATACGCGGGTTGAGGATATTGACAAATTCACCCGGCCCGTCTGCCGGAGTGCTTGTTTCGAACGTCAGCCGCGTCTGGCTTCCGCCGATGGTCATCTTGTACCAGTCGTCAGAGGCTTGTTGCGTGATCAGTGTGCTCTTGCCGGTGCCGACAAAGGCGTTGGGCCCGCTGTTGAAAGCCAGCAAGAGCCGATCAGGTCCCTGCGTGCCGGAGGCCTTTACCCCAACGGTCGCGCTGGCGCCGTTGTTGCCAGCGGAGGCGCCAGCGACCAGATCCTGATAATTAAACTGCATCCGGCCGTCGGCGTACAACTGAACCTGGTAGGTCAAGGTGTCGCCAGCGGTGAGTGCGAAGAAGCTCACCTCGTTCCACTGGATGATCAGGTGCTGGTTGGTACCGGCACCCATCACCTGGTATAGAACCTTGGAGTTGGCCGACCCGGTGACCTTCTGGTCGTCCCAGAACGGAGCGATGCCTGCCTGGGCTGGAGTAGTGGTTAGGTCGGCGTTTGTGAACCCCGAGTTCCCAGACCCGAAAGTCAACAGACCATTGCTGCTGACGAAGACGTCGGTATTGCCAGCGCCATAGAACGGGAACGTAAAGCCGATCGGGATCGACACGCTTGCGTCGTCCACACCCGTGAGGCCAGCGATGACCATGCCGGTCCCGCTGATGTCCTCGAAGGCAGGCGCAACCGCTGCGGCCTGGTAGGGACCCCCTCTGACAATGCTACCAAGCGCCCCTTTGGTACCGTCGAGAGCCTGAGCCGTTGCGGCCGTATCGTTGCCTTCGGTGTCAAAGGCAGCATTCCGAGTGACTACGAGGTCATAATTCACACTGGCCGCGCTTGTCACGCGAGCGTAGTAGGTACCATTCGAGGGCACCGCGAAATTGCTGACGACACCATCCAGGTTGGTAGCGCCAGCCACGCCAGTGGCGATGACCGCGC
>JANNRD010000377.1:0-2531 GCA_031401095.1 Acidobacteriota bacterium | reverse complement strand
CGATCCTCTTCTCTGGTTCGTCGAGTCTGGTCAACGCTTCCACCCAAGATGTTGCCACCACGTTCAGGGCAAAGTGCGCGAGTTGCCACGGCTTGGACGGTAGCGGCCGCACGGCGACCGGGAAGAAGTTGCAGGTTCGGGACCTGCGCGCTGCTGAGGTGCAGAAGCAGACTGATGCTCAAATACAAACGATGATCAGTAAGGGCAAAGGCAAGATGCCGGGTTACGAAAAGAGTCTGGGAGCAGATCAAGTCAAACAGCTTTTGGCATACACCCGCCAGCTTGCCAAGAAGGGTTGACCGGGCGGTTCGCAGGCAAAGCTCAATTGGTGCAGAAGTAGGAGCACTGGGGCCCAGGTAATGACTTACCAAGACCTTGCATGCCTGAAGGACCCTGGTCTCTTGCGAGGAATGGGGGACAGATGGATCAGCAATCGCAGGTAAATCAAGAAACGCCGGGATTGTTTAGCAATTACATCTCGTGGGCCGGCGCGGCCTTGATGATCTGCAGTCTGGGCTCCATTGTTTTCCTCGTAGTGATTGACCTTTGGGGAAACCGGCCGAATCCGTACATCGGCATATTTGCATACATAATTCTCCCTGCGCCCCTGCTTTTCGGCGTCTCGCTGATTCCTGTGGGAATGCTATTGGAGAGGCGGCGCCGCCGATTGCATGCTTCGGCGAAAATACACCGTTACCCGAGGATTGATTTCAACAACGTCCGGCACCGACGAGTGTTTGGTTTCTTCCTCGGTCTATCTTTGATACTGATCCCGTTGAGTGCGGTGGGGAGCTATCGAGCCTACCGAGTAACGGAGTCGGTGCAGTTCTGCGGTCAGGCCTGCCATACGGTTATGCAACCGGAATTCACGGCTCACCAGGCTTCTCCGCACGCGCGGGTAGCCTGCGTTGAATGCCACGTTGGGCCCGGTGCCCCCTCGTACTTCCGTGCGAAGTTTGCCGGTATCCGCCGCGGCTATGCTGCGCTCACCGATACCTATCACAGGCCGATCCCTTCCCCCATCGCCAACCTCCCGGCCTCAGAGGAGACCTGCGGCCATTGCCATTGGCCAGAGAAGTTTTTCGGCACAGTGCTCAAGACCTTCACCCACTTCGCAGAAGACGAAGCGAATACGCCCAGACAGATCAACTTGCTGATCAAAGTAGGCGGAGGCAGTACGAAAACGGGTATCACTTCAGGCATTCATTGGCACATGAATACCGCCAATGAAATCCTGTATGTCGCGACGGACGATAATCAGCAGGTCATCCCCTGGGTGCGGCTGAAGGATATGAATGGTCAGGTGACAGAGTATTTCGCCAAAGAGTCGACGTTAACTCCGGTGCAAATCGCCGCCATGCCCAAGCGCCGGATGAACTGTATGAGCTGCCACAACCGTTCCGCACACACCTTCAACCCACCTGATCGTGCGGTAAATGAAGCGATGTTGGCGGGGAAGCTCGATGCTTCTCTGCCGTATCTCAGACAGCAGGCGGTCGAGCTGATGGCAAAGCCGTATGCCAATGCCGACGAGGCCAGCCAGAAAATCGCTCTCGCACTAGAGACTTTCTATCGTCTTAAATACCCGGATGTGCACACCAGGAAACTGAACGAGATCAAACGGTCGATCGCTGAGGTGCAGCGTCTTTACAGCGCCAACTTCTTCCCCGAAATGAAGGTCGATTGGCGGAGCTATCCCGAGAACATTGGCCACTTTTATTCAGCCGGCTGTTTCCGCTGTCATGGAGGTCAGCACGAGAGTCGCGAAGGGAAGATGATCAGAAAGGACTGTGCGATCTGTCATACGGTCATTAGCCAGGAAGAGGGAACTGCAAAGTTCATGGGCGGGAGCGGACAAGACTTCAAGCACCCGGCTGATTTGGGCGATATGAAAGACCTGACCTGCACGGATTGCCACGGCAAAAAGGAAGGTGGTCAATGAAGGGTCCTTCTTTGATCGTCCAGTTGCTGCGAGGAGGATGCTTATGGAACAGGAGGTAACCCGACGGCGCAAGTTCCTCAATTACTTGCTTGGGACGAGCGCCGGAGCGACCCTTGCCGCGATTCTTTATCCGGTTGTTAAGTTCGTCGTTCCACCTCAGATTATTGAAGCGATGCAGAATTCTGTCGTCGCAGGTAAGACCAATGAATTTCCCGCAAACTCGGGGAAGATCATCAAGTTTGGAAACAAACCAGTCTTGCTCATACGGACTCCGACAGAAGAACTAAAGGCTTTCTCTGCCACCTGCACCCATCTTGATTGTGTCGTCCAGTATCAGCCTCAAGCCAAGGGTATCTGGTGCGCCTGCCACAATGGACGATATAACCTGAATGGGCAGAATATCAGCGGCCCCCCGCCGCGACCGCTCGAGGCGTACACGGTGAACGTCCGCGGCGACGACATTATCGTCTCAAAAGCATAGGGGACCGCAATGGAAGCCAAATCACCAAAATCCCTAACCCGAATACAGGCATTGGCACTGGGTCTCGACGAGCGTCTCGGATTGGCAGCCATTGCCAAGCTTGCGCGG
>JANNRD010000376.1:0-2194 GCA_031401095.1 Acidobacteriota bacterium | reverse complement strand
CGATCTCGGTGAAGACGTCGCGTTCTGTACTGCGCATTGCCTTCGCCACCTCCGGGTTGACCCGGAGAATGACCTCGTTGTGATTGTCCAGATCATTCGAGACCCGCCGAGCTTCAGCGAGAATCTCATAGCACATCGTCTGAGCGCTCTTGACCATGCCGCCGCCGCCACAATAGTGGCAGGGAGTGCAGAGGGTCCTTTCGAGAGACTGCTTGACCCGCTTGCGAGTAATCGCGACGAGACCAAAATCGTTGAACTGGAGAATCTTTGATGGCGAACGGTCGTTGCGAAGTTCCTGCTCAAGCGCCTGCATGACCCTCATCCGATTTCGCCGCTCCTCCATGTCGATGAAGTCGAGGACAATGATACCCCCAAGATCGCGCAGACGGATCTGCCTGACGATCTCTTTTGATGCCTCAAGATTGGTCTTGACGATTGTGTCTTCAAGCCGGTTCGACTTGCCAACAAACTTGCCGGTGTTGACGTCGATCGCAACCAGGGCTTCAGTCTGATTGATGACGATGTACCCGCCCGACTTCAGCCAGACGCGTGGTTTGACCGCTTTGTCGATCTCCGGCTGGACGCCGTAGTCATCGAGAATCGGGGTGTCCTTGGTGTAGAGTTTGACGCGGTGCACGAGTTTTGGCGCAAAACGATTGATGAAATCGACAATACGCTCGTACTCGAATTCGCTGTCGACACGGATGGCATTGAAGTCCGATGACAGTTGATCACGCAGAATCCGCTGCACCAGGTCAAGGTCCCGGTGAACAATGGCAGGCGCTTTGGCTCGCTCGGAACGACGTCTGATGTCACTCCAGGTTCGCGCGAGATACTGAATATCATCACGAAGCTCTTCGAGACTGCATCCGTGCGCCGCGGTCCTGACGATAAACCCGCCCGGAATACTCGACTCGGCACGCAGTTGATGGAGGGTTCTTCGCAGCCGTTGTCGTTCTTCATCGGTTCCGATCTTGCGAGAGACGCCGATATGCTCGACAGTCGGCATATAGACGACGTAACGCCCCGGAAGAGCGATGTGCGAAGTGATCCGTGCTCCTTTCGTTCCGATCGGCTCCTTTGCGATCTGGACGATAATCTCCTGGCCTTCACGCAGGAGATCGGAGATGACAGGACGAACCAGTCTCTCGGTCGTCGTTCGCGAGGGCGGGGCGACGGATGTGATGGGGGCGATCGTGGCTTCTGGCGCCTCCTCCACCCGCTCTCCTTCCTCCTCTGTTTTGGCCGTCGCATCCGAGACGGCGGGCCGGCTATAGCTCCCGCGACGGCGGCCGCGACCGCCCCGCCGCGTGGCGAACTCCTCGACCGGAGGGCGAGCACGAAGGTCTGCGCTCGCGTCCTCGAGCGGCGTTTCGGTGACTGTTTTACCACCCGCGTCATTGACACCAGAAGTAGCGGCGTCCTCAGACTCGTCAACAATCGCCTCCCCAGTTACGGTCTCTTCCGCGGCTTCGACCGACCCAAGGAATGCTTCGATTTCATGGGCCAATACTTCTGCAGAATCATCGCTCACCCGTTCGAAATCCGAGAGATGGAATTGATGTCGCAGGGAGCCAACATGAACGTCCGGCGTCGGTTCCAGGTCGAGTACCGAGGTTTGGTATTCTTCAGCGTGGATGCGTTCGGTGATTCTCTCCTGGAGAATTGCATCCTTCAGCATCTCGCCTTCATCCGCCTCACCATCTTCATCGATGATTCTCTCGAGATGCTCGCGCTGGACGAGCCAGATGGGCTCGGGCTCAATCAGGTAGGCCGACCTCTCCTCGCGAGGTCCGTCACCGATTGGGGTGGCAACCGCGCTTTCCTGCGCACCGTCCCCGCGTTTTCTGCGTGGGCGACGTCGTCGTCGACCCGGGGTTTCCTCTTCTTCGGGCTCTGCCCCGGTTTCCGCCTCGGGTTCCGCTTTGACAACTGCCTGCTTTTCCTGAGGAGGCAATTCTGCAGCGTCTTCCGGAGGGTTGTAGCGGAGCCGGCGCTGCCGTCGTCGCCTCGGATCGGCCTCGGGCGCCGAGCCTGTCTCCTTTCGGACAGCGGCCTCAGCTTCCGCCGCATCGCGGAGATCATCTTCGGTTGGCTCGATCACCGGCTCCTCGGTGATCTCTTCGATGTGTTTCATGGCCGCGAGGTGTAACTCTTCGTCACCATCGTTCGCCGCGACTGGCTCGGCCGGGGC
>JANNRD010000375.1:0-3891 GCA_031401095.1 Acidobacteriota bacterium | reverse complement strand
TTCCATACCTCTCTGTGCTTTCTCTATGTCTCTGAGCCTCGGTTGTTGTTGTCCTGGCTAATCGCTTATCGCGTGAATTCTACCGGTCCTGGGAGCGGACGGGCATGCCGAGGGATTTCATGCGACGGTAGAGGTGACTGCGGTCGATCCCCATGACCTCCGCAGTCCGTGAGACATTGCCGTCAGTCTCAGCCAGCTTACGGGCGATGTACTCGCGTTCGTAGGTCTCGGCCGCGGCGCGATAGGAATCGAAATTGTAGCTCGCAGCCGCTGGCGCTTCACCACCGAGGATTGGGAGATCATCCGCTTCGACCTTCGGGCGCGTGTGCATGATGATGACGCGTTCGACCGTGTTGCGCAGTTCACGGACATTGCCGGGCCACGCGTAGTTCTGCATTCGTTCGATGGCGCCGGGTGAGAACTCCTTCGCGATTCTCTTGTTGGCGCGCGAGAACTCGCGGTTGAAATACTCAACCAGCAGAGTCACATCCTCGAGCCGCTCACGGAGCGGTGGAACTTCGAAGGGGATGACGTTGAGGCGGTAGAACAAGTCCGCGCGAAAGAGTCCACTCTCGATCTCAGCTTCGAGTTTCTTGTTGGTGGCCGCGATGACCCGTGTCTCAACTTTAACAGAGTTTTCGGAGCCAACCGGTTCGAAGCGTTGCTCCTCGAGCGCGCGGAGAACCTTTGCCTGAGTCTTGAGACTCATGTCTCCCACTTCATCTAGAAAGAGCGTCCCACCATCCGCGCGCTCGAACTTCCCGCGCCGAGTCTGCGTCGCGCCGGTAAAAGCACCCTTGACGTGGCCGAAGAGTTCAGACTCGATCAAGTCATCGGGAATGGCGGCGCAGTTAACCTCGATAAACGGTCGCGCCCTCCGCGCTGACCGGGCATGAAGCGACCGCGCAACCAGTTCCTTCCCTGTCCCTGATTCTCCAAAGATAAGGACACGGCCGCTGGTGGGCGCCGCGAAGCTGATCTGCTGGCGAAGCGCGCGCATCGGCACGGAGTTGCCGACCATGGCGTCCGTCCGATCGAGTTGCTCTCGCAATTCGGCGTTGGAAACCTCCAGTTCGGCTTGATGGATCGCGTGTTTGACCGAGAGGAGGGTCTTCTCGAGCGAAAGCGGCTTCTCGATAAAATCGAATGCTCCGAGCTTCGTCGCACGGACAGCCGTCTCGATCTTGCCGTGCCCGGAAATCATGATGACGCAGACGTCCGGATAGTTCGCCCTCAGACGTTCGAGCGTCTCAAGACCGTCAATGCCAGGGAGCCAGACATCGAGGAGAATACAGCTGTAAAGGCGCTCGTCGACGGCCTGGAGGCACTCTTCACCGCTGCCGACCGCGGCGACAACGAAGCCCTCATCCTCGAGCACGCCGCGCAGCGACTGCCGAATCCGAGGTTCATCATCAACGATTAGAATTGAATGTGCCATTTCAGGTCGCGACAGCTGATTCCACTTGTCCTGCGCTCGGGAGCTCGAGAACAAACCGGACACCGCGCGGCGGATTGTCGAAGACGCGGATCCGTCCGTGATGTTCGGCGACGATGCGGCTGACGATTGCCAGCCCCAATCCCGTTCCTTGTTTGCGCGTCGAGAAATACGGCTCGAAGATCAGGGCGCGGCTCGCCGCCGGGATGCCCGGGCCATTGTCCGAGACGACAAGCTGAACCGCATCACGATCGACGTCCTCGCGTGTTTCGACGGTAATCGTCCGAACTTTCTCGGTGCTGCCGTCAAGCGCTTCTGCCGCATTGTCGGTGAGATTGACGAGCACTCTTTTGATCTGCTCGGAATCCGCCAGGACAGGTGGTAACGAGACAGCGAGGCGCGTGTCAATCGTGATGCCATCGAGCCGTTCATCGTAGAGCTTGAGCGCACTCAAGGCAATCTCGTTGAGTGACGCCGGGACCGGCCTTGCTGTTGGCAGGCGAGCAAAGGCGGAAAACTCATCGACCATGCGCTGGAGTGTCGCCACTTCGGCGCTGATCATGGAAGTACATTCCCGCACGAGCTCCGCTTGTCGATCATCGAGAGGGCCGGGTGTTCTCAACGGTCGAGATCGCTCCGAGGCTGAATCCGACCCGCTCTTGACAGAGAACTCTCCGTCCGGGAGAAGCAGGTTCTTGGCGAGCCGTTCGGCCGAGAGACGGATCGGTGTCAGCGGGTTCCTGATCTCGTGAGCCATGCGACGCGCAACCTCGCTCCACGCGGCACGGCGCTGCGCATCAATGAGCTCCGTCAAATCCTCGATCACGATGACCGTCCCTCGTGCCTGACCGTGCGGGTCGTGGAATGCCGTGACTGTCACCGCCGCGTCCAGTTGTACCTGATTGGCGAGTGTCAGATGCACATCGCGCGCGAGCGTTCCAAGGCGAGCCGCGCGTCGGATCATGCGCCTCAGCTCTTCGCGTTGCTCCTCGGGCAACAGCGCCTCCAACTCAACTCCACTGGTTTCGATCCCTTCGATGCGTAGCAGACTGACTGCAGCGCCATTGATCGTCGTCACGCGACCGTGTTCGTCGAGCGAGACGACGCCTGCAGAGAGACTCTCGAGCACTGCCTCGGTGTACCTCCGCCGCTCGTCGAGAGCCGCGTTGCTCGCCTGCAACTCAGAGGCCGACTCTTCAAGACGCCGGCGATTCTCCCACAGTTCGTTGGTCATCTCATTGAACGAGACTGCCAGCGCCGCCAGCTCGTCGCCGCTGGTGATGTCAGCACGGAAGCTCAGATCGCCGCTGCGAATCCGAGCCGTCGCCTGCGCCAGTTGCTGCACGGGACCAGCGACCGTGCGTGCGACATAGAGCGCCATCCAGGTTGCAATGAACAGCACGAGGAGCGTCACCAGAGCGAGAGCGAGCAGAGCGTTCTGCTTGTAAAGGCGTTGATTCTCCTTCAGCCGGTCGTATTCGAGGTCCTGCCGGTTGATCTCATTCGCCCTCTTCGCCAGTTCTGGCGGAACCGCGCGCGCGACAATCAACCAGCCCCCGCGCTCGACAGGCGCCGCCGCGATCAAATGCACCGGCTTGAGCCCCTCACGGACTTGCTCCGCGTAAACCTCGCCTCTTGCCGCCGCCGCGCGCGCGCGCTCCCACCCGAGCGAGAGTTCGGCCGTCAGCTGGCTCGGGTCAGTGGCAGCCCTTTCGGCGATCAGTCCGCCATCCGCCCGATAAAGCCCGGCCCGGATAAGCGCCTGATTCTCGAACTCGGCAGCGAGCTCCCCGATCGCCTGCCCGTCCTCGAGACGCGCAGCCAGCCGCGCGATCGTAACGGCCGTCCGTCGCAGGTCCTCCTGCTTGTCGGCGACATATGCGGCCTGCAGTTCGCGGGCGTTCTTGACCATGATGCTCGCCGGCAGGCTAAACCACTTGTCGACGCTGCGATTGATAAGTCCGTAGGTTGCAAGAAACAGAAAGAGCACCGGAAGCAGAGAGAGAGCGACAAAGTAGATGACCATGCGGGTCTTGAAACGCGCGCCAATCCGCTGCTCACGCCGCTCGCGTCTGAGCTTGATGAGACTTCGGACAAGCACCATGAGCAACACGAGAAAAGCCAGAAAATTGATCGTCGAGAGGGCGTAGAGAATCAGGGTCTCGCTCGCCGTCGTTGGCGAGAGCCATGGCAGCGTGTTGAAAGAGACCTGAAAGACGAGGAGGAAGAAGAGGGCCGCCGTCACCAGGGCGAGCAGAAGTATCCCGCCGCGACGACGAGACGGATTCGGTCGAGTCGGAGAACCACTTGATGAGTTGGACTCTTCTGAGGGCTGCACGTTGAGCTTTGATTCTAGCAAAGCGCTTCGACTACGTGCAATTCGCCCGGCCAGGAATGTGCCCATTTGGGATGTGCCGGTGGCGAAATGCGCAGGCTAAAGCCTGTACTCTGAACCT
>JANNRD010000374.1:0-3869 GCA_031401095.1 Acidobacteriota bacterium | reverse complement strand
AGCGAGGCCAACGCCCCGCCTCCAAGAGGGCAGCGAAACAATTTGAGCAAAAGCAAGTCCCCCGACACGATCATCGGACCTTACCGCGTCGTCTCCCAGATCGGCGAAGAAGGGATGGGTGGGGGTTATCTGGCGGAGGATTCGCGGCTCCATCGCAAAGTAGTGTTGAAGATTCGGGCAACGAGATGTTCTGTCACACGAAATTGTTGTCGAACGCGGGAGGAGGCAGCCGATGTTTCTGAGGCCGGTTATCACACGCCGAATCTGCGTTACACCGTGGATCGATCGTCCCGCGAGCGCTAACGAGTGTTGGAGTAGACGGGCGATCAGTCGAGTTGACACTGCGCCGCCGTTTCAGAGTCCCGTCCGGCTTATGGCTTATGCGATGGAGCTGACCGGGACCGGCGTACGCCCTTTCCTGGTGGAGCAACCACGATGAGCACGGACGAAGCCGCGGTCACGCGTCCAGGTGATGCGGCGTTCATGGGCCATCCCAAGGGCCTTTTCTACCTCGCCTTCACCGAAGCGTGGGAACGTTTTTCCTATTATGGAATGACGGCGCTGCTCGCCCTGTACATGGTGAACCAGCTGCTGCTGACAGGGCACGTCGAGCAGATCGCTGGATTTGCGGGGTTCCGTGCCGCCGTGGAATCGCTTGTCGGCCCGCTGTCAACGCAGGCGCTCGCATCGCAGATTTTCGGTCTCTACTCCGGTTTCGTGTACTTCACGCCGCTGCTCGGCGGCATGATCGCCGATCGCTGGATCGGACAGCGCAATGGTGTTGTGATCGGCGCCCTGTCGATGAGCGCCGGTCATATCGCCATGACTTTTGACAAGTCATTCCTCGCGGCCCTGCTGCTGCTCGTCATCGGCTCGGGTTTCCTGAAGGGCAATATCTCGGCGCAGGTCGGCGCCCTTTATCCTCGCGAGGACGAGGCGCGGCGCACCCGTGGGTTCATCATCTTCAGCACTGCAATTAATATCGGAGCGGTCTTCGGACCCTTGCTGTGCGGTCTGCTCGCGCAAGTCTATGGTTGGCACTATGGCTTCGGTGTGGCTGCGATCTTCATGCTCCTTGGCCTTGCAACATATTTATACGGATACCGGCACTTGCCTGCGCGGGTCGAGCGGCGCAAGTTCGAGGGCACTCGACTCACCGCGGCCGAGCGGCGCATTGTCTACGCGCTCATCGCCGTGATGATCATCACAATCTTCCAGTCAGCGGCTTACTATCAAATCTTCAACGTCAATCCGATCTGGATTCAACAGCATGTCGCGCTCGACGTTGGCAGCTTCCGGATCCCGGTGCCCTGGTACCAATCGATCAATTCGGTTTTCAGCATCCTGGGCGTGCCGCTGGTGTTCTGGCTCTGGCGTCATCAGGCATTGCGACGTCGCGAGCCGGACGAACTCGCAAAGATCGGCAAGGGAGCCTGGATCACCGCTGCGAGCAACCTGATTCTGGTGGCCGCAATCTTCGCTTCGGGCGGTGCACCTGTTAACCCGATCTGGCCATTACTCTATAGCGCTCTACTGGGAATCTCCTTCCTCTATTACTGGCCCACGCTTCTCGCACTGGTTTCACGCGCTGCGCCGGCCAGAGTGAATGCAACCATGATGGGGCTGGCCTTCATGAGTCTGTTCATTTCGAACAACCTGATCGGCTGGATCGGTGGCTTCTACGAGAGGATGAGCCCGGCCCAGTTCTGGACAATGCACGCCGCCATCGCGGCAGGCGGAGGCCTGCTGGTCGCGCTATTCGGGCGCCGCCTCGGCCGGGTGCTCAGGGCGGTATCTCACTCACGGACAGACCCGACAAGAATACGAACTCAAACCCCTTGACTCTGAACTTCATGTGGAAAGTCTTCGGAGTCTTAGGTCACGTAAATCCTTCGCTCGACATTGGGTTTACACTGCCCTTGTTCGCGTTGAAATGACCAGTGAGATGGAACGCTCGGCCCCTCAAAAATCACCCCGCGATCGGACGGGCCGCAAATTCGAGGGCGGCCAGGATATTCTGCCGATACGGCTACCGGCGTAAGGGTGAATACTCGGCCGAGTTGTGCTGCTGATTTTACCCTGACGCAGCTTACGCGATCTGAGGTTTGAGTTGAGCCGAAGACACACGCGCTTGCTGGTGGCTGTCGGCTCGAATGTCATCACGCCCTATGGGAATGGCGCTCCACGTACTCGCGAAGCACGCCGTCCATGCGCGATTGCCAACCTTCGCCCGTGGACTTGAAGTACGCAACGACCTCTGGGCTATACCGAATCGAGACGAGCAACTTCTTCTTGTCGGACTTCGGACGACGGCGCAGTGCCCTAATTGGCACCATGGCTTGCAGCTGTTTTGGCGTAAGGGGCTGAGCGTCAGGATCTTTCCTGGCGGCTGCAGTGATGGTCTTTTCTTCCTGCATGGTGGGCAGCACCACAGAAGGTCGCTTAGAGACTTTGGACATAGTGTTTCACCTCCGCATTGCGAGCGGGGGGCGGGCCGGCAAAAGCCAAGGGCGGCCAGGATATTCTGCCTATACGGCTACCGGCGTAAGCGTGAATACTCGACCGAGTTGTGCTGCTGATTTTACATCACCCCGACGCAGCGCCTCCCTGATATCATCCAGTTTGTAGGCGTCGTCCAGGGACAGATATGGAGACCAGTCGTCGCCAGTCTTCACTAGCTCCACATCGACTTCGGCGACATACTTTCCTTCATGTACGAGCTTGGTGCGAACCCGCTTTTTCATTGCTTTCTCCTTAGGAACCCCTCTTCCCACAACTCCGGGTCCGGTCTGTATGCGGTCACCAGAACCGCCGGACTTGTACTACCCTTTGGTATCCCCCAAACGACGTGTATCAGCCGGTTTCCACTATCTTTTTCCAATACGAGGACACACGGCCCCTTCGGATAATCCGGGTAGTCCTCCACAAGAATCGCGTCTGCAATTCCGACTATCACCTCACGGGCAAGAATAGCATCTACCGACAACTCGTCATATCCATGTTCCGAAACGCGGACCGCGCCTTCCTGAACCAGCCGCAGTATACGTTCAAGTGTACTCAACTTTATCCCTCCTAACTCATTCTGCGGCCATCCTATTGTCAACGCATAACGACCGGCCGATGAGCGGCGGGGCGCCACAGGCGGCCTTTGGTTTCCTCGACTTGCCCATGCCGCACCGTCTCCGGTTTTTCCATCTCGGAGGTTCTATCACCCTACCGACGGTTTCGAAAGTCTTAAAGACACTTCGGGAGGAGCTGATCATCGAGCGCAAAGACGGCACCTCGGACATTGCCGCGGATGGCAGGCGCGGCAGTACTCCTTGCCGCATTCCTGACACGGCGCGCCTCCCGCGGGGCTGATCAAGTGAAGTGCATCGTCGCAAACGATGCGCACCGGCGCGCTGGCATCCCCCCACTCGCAGGGCAACGGTTCAAGCCTGCGTACCAACGGATTCCACGCGAGCGACAACCTTCGTTCGCCCTTCCGCCGATTGATGACGAGATCGAGCTGTTCGACCGGCATCGCCAGATCGAGCGCCTGGCTCAACTCGACCGTCACCCGGAGTTCATACTTCTGACGTAAATCAGCAATCTGCGCATGATACTCGCGGGTCACGGCTTCAAGACGCAGGCGCTCGCGTGCAGCGTCAACCTTCGCCTTTTGCAACTTCTTGATGGATTCGCTGCGCAAGCCGTTGTAATAGTCGAAGACGCGACCGAGATCGCGGTCAAGCCGTCGCTGCAGTCCCTGAAGGAAGAGGCTCATGTGCTGCTCGATCAGCGTCGGGAGCGCGCCGCGGAGGTGCGCATCGAGACGCGCAGGTGGCGGGTCAGGAGGCAAGTCCCTGGGCGCGGGAACCAACGTCGCG
>JANNRD010000373.1:0-2388 GCA_031401095.1 Acidobacteriota bacterium | reverse complement strand
CAAATGCGGGATTGGCAATTCCAATACCTGACGGAGCAAGCTGCATCCCCTTGACGTGACTCACTTCATCTTCGTGGCGCTCCTCGATCGGGATCTCCTCGCCGGATTTGAGGGTCAGGTCAAGTGTCGAGATCGGCGCGGCGACGTAGAACGGCAATCCGTTCTCCTTCGCGAGCACCGCCACCGAGTACGTCCCGATCTTATTCGCAACATCTCCGTTGCTGGCAATGCGATCGGCGCCGACAATGACACAGTCGATGTTGCCGCGACTCATGAAGTGGCCTGCCATGCTGTCAGTGATGAGCGTCACCGGAATCCCTTCCTTCTGCAATTCCCAGGCAGTCAGCCGCGCGCCTTGCAGGAAGGGTCTCGTCTCGTCGGCAAAGACGGCGATTCGTTTACCGGATTCGACCGCAGCTCGAATGACACCAAGTGCCGTCCCATACCCGGCGGTTGCCAATGCGCCGGCATTGCAGTGCGTCAGGACGGTTGCTCCATCGGCAATCAGTTCAGCGCCAAACAGGCCCATCTTCCGATTCGCGAGGACATCCTCGGCGTGCATTCGCTGGGCCTCTTCAATCAATCGCGTCCGGACGATTGAGAGCGGCACTTCCTGGCGCTTCAATGAAGAAAACAGATGCCGCATCCGCGCGATCGCCCAGAAGAGATTGACCGCTGTCGGCCGCGTCGACGCCAAAATCTCGCAGATGTTGTCGAATTTCGCCTCGAACTCCTCAGTATCGTCCGTCGCAATGTCTCGCGCACCCAGTGCAACACCCATGGCTGCGGCGATTCCGATCGCCGGTGCGCCACGTACCACCATCTCCTTGATCGCCCACGCGACCTCCTCGTAAGACCTGAACACCGGATAGTGTTCCTCGGTCGGAAGACGGCGCTGATCGATCATGACGACACCTTCGTCAGTCCAGTAGAGAGTCTTGATCATAGTTGAGGAAATATCAGATTGCCCGGGAGGCAGTTTTCAAGCCTGACTACTTCAGCGAGCGCAGAAATGTGACGATGTACCATCGCTGTTCGTCGTCGAAGCGGACCCGGCTCGCGGGCATCGGCGAACGACCATTTGTGATCTTCCAGAAGAGCTCTCCGTCCGTGTTCCCCTGGACCATCTTGCTCGCGAGATTGGTCGGCTGTTTCCTGACGCTCCGTGACATGGGGCCGTTTCCGAAGCCCCGCTTTCCGTGACAATCGGCGCAACGCTGACCGTAGAGCGCCTCACCGATCCTGACTGCGTCGGGTTTGCCCTTCATCGGATTGGTTAGCGCCAACGCCTCCGGGGGCGCCTGCCACTCCTGAACCGGTTTGCCATCCTTGACCACGAGTGTTGGGGTCGGTCGAGGTGGGAATGGATCGCCTGGGGTAGGCGTCGGCTTGTAAGGCGCCGTCGTGACGCCAGGCATGCCGGTGATGTTGGTCCCTCGTCCCGTTGTTCGATCAGGTTTGCCTGGCGAACCCTGAGCGCTGGCAGCAACCGCACCCGACGATGAATCGAACGGGTTCGTCCTCGGAGCGGGTGCTTCCGATGGCGCCGGACTCACCGACGCCGTTGACGTCGTTGACGCGGGCGACACACTGCTTGCTGGAGTTGAAGCTGGTTGAGTGACGACGCTGTCGGTTCCACTCTGACAGGATGTCAGGAACAGGCCGAGGATGAGTATCACGGGCAGAGTGCGATGCAAGAAAGTGTATGAGCGCATGCGAGGCATGATGAGGTCCCTTTTGTTGTTTGTCAGATCCCGGTGCGTTGAAATGCGGCAAGCGGGTCAAGCAAGAATTGCACGAGCACGAAAGCGGCTCAGGCCCAGGCGAATGTGGAAAGTCCGGCCGCTGCGGCAAAGCTCGGAAATGGTGCACGAGCCGGCAGACGAAGGCCGAGGAGACCGGCATTAAGAACAGTCACCGGAGCTTCAACTGCATCAGCCAGAGTCTTTTGAAACCGCTGGTGTTGCGCACTCGGTCCGACGATAAGCAGCCGGTTGGGCGTGAGCGGATCATTCTTAAGAATCATCCGGTCTCGATAAAAAATCATGAGCCGATAAAACTCATCCTCTCGTTCCATCTCGTTGCAAATCACATCACGCACCAGAATCGGTTTGCCTCCGCGGACCACCATCGCCACAAAGCCCCGATCATTGAGGCTCAGCAGTACCTGGTCCTCTTTGACCCGGGCCCGGATTAACCACTGTGCCTGAGCGAGGTAGCCGGGCAGCACCAGTCCAACCTGCCAACCGACTCTCTTGAAAACTCTCTCGTACTGCGTGATCACGCGATTGTAAACGACCGTCACCAGCCAGTGAGCATGGTCCTTCCCTGAGTCCAACCGCTTCTGCGTGACGCGCACGTCGCCCGGCTTACAGCCAAAGCTCCGTT
>JANNRD010000372.1:0-10915 GCA_031401095.1 Acidobacteriota bacterium | reverse complement strand
CGCGTGGACAGCGGACATCAACTACATCAAGGTCATCCGTCCATTCAGACCCAGCGATCATTTGAGCAAGGCTGAGCTTGAGGAGTGGTCTGCGCGACTCAAACTACCGCCTGCCGAGATACGCCTTTCGGAAGTCGAGGTCATCCTTCTCATTCAACCGGAGCATCGGGACCAGATCGACCGGCACTTCCGCGCGGCATTCAACGCGCTCAAGTATTTTGGCCTCTGGTATGGCGCCTATCCCTACAAAACGCTCTCGATCATTGATCCTCCCTACCAGGCTGACGGAGCCAGGGGGATGGAGTATCCAACTCTGATTACCGCAGGCACGCGGTGGCGGACAGGTCGGGATCAGAATCCGGAAGAAGGCATCGTCCACGAGATCGCGCATCAGTACTGGTACGGTCTTGTAGCATCCAACGAATTCGAAGAGCCCTGGATGGATGAGGGGATGACCACGTATTCCACAGCGAAGATGCTCGGAGCCGCGTATGGAGAGAATGTTGTTCCGATAAATGTCTGGGGTCTCAACCTCTTCTATCTTCCCATTTCATTGCCGCATCCACTCGAAGACCGTCTGCTTACTCTTCAGGGGAGATTCACCGACCCGATCGTCACTGCCGGGTGGAAATTCTATGACACAAATAGCTACGCGCTGAATTCCTATCCCAGAACGGGTCTCGTCTTGAACACGCTCGAACGTTATCTTGGCGAGCCAGTCATGGCGCGGATCATGCGAACCTACTTCGAGAAGTGGCGCTATCGCCATCCGACTTCCGAGGACTTCTTTGAGACGGTCAACGAAGTCAGTGGCGAGGATCTCGACTGGTTCTTTGATCAGTTTGTTCGAGGGACTCAGACGCTCGATTACGAGCTGTCGGACGCAACAAGCACCCTCAGTGATAAGGCGGCCGGTGACGGCAAGAAGACGTACACGACAGAAGTTGTTGTACGGCGGCTTGGTGAGGCCTGGTTTCCCGTCGACCTGCTCCTGACTCTTGAGGACGGTAGCCACATCACCATCAACCCGGGACGAATCAATGACCGAACAATTGAATACCGCATTGAGAACAGCGTTGACGGGAGCGTTTCCTCGGATAGCTGGCAGGTCGACACCAGATGGAAGAAGTTTGTCCTGACGACGCGGTCACAACTGGCTGGGGCGGAGCTGGACCCCCGGCAGAAGCTTCTGCTGGATGCGAACTGGACAAACAACGCTCACACCGGCGGGCTCGCACTTTCAGGGGGCCTGCGCTGGGCGGCGGGGGCATTGTTCTGGGTTCAGTCGTTGTTTCAAGCTCTGAGCGTCTTCGGGTAATGGTGGAGTTCTTGATGATCCTCAGCTCATTCAGGATTGGGATCGAGCGCGCCATTCGCAACTGGAAAATGGCGGTGCTGCTTGCTGCGGCCAGCATTTTCATTGCGGCCCCAGTCGCGCTTCTGGTCTTGACGGTGGTTACCTTGACCACGAGCGGAAAACCTGCGGCAAATCGTCTCTTATCCGACAATCTCGATGTCATCTGGCTGATAGATCTCATCAACGAACAGTTCCCCGGGACTTCCCTGACGACCATCGTAACCGAACTCGGCTTCATGCTGGTCTTGTTGGGGGTATTTTATCTGATCACGAATGTCTTTTTCGCTGGTGGGATCATCGAAGTGCTCTCGACAAGGGACGGCGACGTCTCAATGCGGCGCTTCTGGTCCGGTGCGGGTGCATACTTCTGGCGCTTCTGCCGGCTCTGGCTCATCTCACTCGCTGCCTACAGTGCTATCTTCATCATCTATTCCATCGCACTTGCCACGATCGGCAGCTTTGGAGAGGGGGCAATTGCAGAAGCACCTGGAGCGATCAAGAAGTGGGGCGCGACAGCCATACTTGTCCTTGCGCTTGCAATCGTCAATATGATCTTCGATTACGCGCGGATCGGGACGGTCGTCAACAGCAGTCACAAGATGTTTCGAGAAACCGTCCGAGCTGTTCGTTTTGTGGCGCACAGGTTTCTACCGGCCTGCAGCCTCTATCTCATGGTTGCTCTCATGGGAGCGGCCCTCTTCTGGCTACTGACCTTGCTGCGAAGTGCTGTCGATCAGTCGTCCGTGATTCTTGTGATCATCGCAATAGCTTTGGGCCAGGTTGCGATAGCCGCAAAAATCTGGTCACGGCTGGTTTTCTATGCCGCCCAGCTCAACCTCTACCAGCAACTCGTCCCGACCGTCGAACTTGTACCTCCGGTTGTTCGCGTGACGCCTGAGTTTGCGGCCGCGATTGACCTATCCAGCCTGGAAACGGAAGCGCAGTCAACTTTCAACGTTGCGGAGCTATAGGGTCTAGATGCGTATTCTAAAATCGCTGTTCAAGTTTCTCCTCGTGGCCTTTTTTGTGATGGCTGGCATCAACCACTTCCGCCATCCCGAGTTCTATTTGCGAATGATGCCACCGGATCTTCCGTGGCACGGGCCGCTGCAGTATCTGAGCGGTCTCTTCGAGGTTGTGCTGGGACTAATGGTTCTCGTTCCGAGGTGGACTCGCCTGGCGGGGTGGGGACTCATCGCCCTTCTGCTCGCGATCTTCCCTGCGAACCTTTACATGGCGATGAATCCGGGACTTTTTGCGGAATTGCCGGCCTACGCCTACTACATCCGACTCCCATTTCAGTTGGTGTTTATTGCGTGGGTCTACTGGACGACCCTCAGCTCTGTTGCGCCCTCGCATCGCGCCAGTGCCCGCGCGTGAAATCGGGGAACTTGACTGGTGCGCTCCCCTGCGCAACGGACATCTCACTCAAGGGACCCGGCACACTCCAGGCTGCTGCGTCGTAGACGTCCATATCCGGGGCAAGGCCCTCGCGCATGCATTGAATCAGTCTGTAACACATGACGAAGTCCATCCCACCGTGCCCGCCGCGTCGCCTTGCCAGCTCACCGATATTCTTCCACAGCGCATCCTCATACTGTGACTTAAATTTGTCGATCGTCGCCCACTTCTCGCCGCCTTCCTGACCATCGAAGAAGATGCGGGGAGGGTAGTCCTGGAAGATGCCCTTTGTCCCCTGAAGCGAATTGAGCCGATCATAGGGGCGTGCACTCGTGACATTGTGCTGCAACATGATTGTTCGCCCGCGCGTTGTCTTGATGAGACTCGTGTTCACGTCGCCACATTTGTATTTCTCTTTCCACTTTGGGCTGTCCTTCGCGACATTGCCAAGACGCCATTGATCAAGACCTAGTTGAGGCGAGCTCATCGATACCAGATAGTCAAAACGGTCACCGCGATGGATGTTCAAGTAGTGGGCCACCGGACCCAGGCCATGCGTCGGATAGAGGTTGCCGTCACGTGTCATGTGCGGGAAGCGCCTCCAGAGACCCTCGCTCGAGTCGGAGAAAAGCAGACTGCGCAGATCGTGAAGATACGCAGCCTCGCCGTGCAACAGATCACCGAACTGACCGGCGCGCACCATGTTGAGAACCAGCATTTCGTTGTAGCCGTAGCAACAGTTCTCCATGATGACGCAGTGGCGGCGAGTCTTTTCCGAGGTCTCGACCAGTTGCCAGCATTCGGCCACCGAGATTGCGGCAGGAACCTCGAGTCCCGCGTGCTTGCCATTGTTCATCGCAGCAAGAGCCATGGGCACATGCCAGTCCCACGGTGTGGCGATGTAGACGAAGTCGATGTCATCGCGTCGACATAACCTCTCAAAATCACGCTCGCCATTCGAGAAGGTGGCAGGCGTTTTTTGACCCGCGCGCTCAACCACGAGCCGAGCCTGGTCGACCTTTTCCTTAACGATATCGCAGACCGCCGTGATCTGAACACCGTCGACGGCGAGGAACTCGCTAAGCATTCCACTGCCACGCGCGCCGCATCCGACGACTGCCAGCCGAACGGTCTGCAAGGGCTGAAATTTCATTCCGAGTACGGTTCGGGCCCTGGATTGGGGCTCACTATTCGATCCGCCGAGTGACGGTCCGGACAAACCAGCGAGACCAACTCCAGCCAATGTCGCGGACTTGAGCAAGTCACGACGCGATACCTTCGAGTGCTTCTCAGACATTTCTCTCCCGCGGGGTGAAGATCCGATTCGGGGCTCGGCTTTTCCCCTCTGACAATCGCAGAGTCTCAGGCCAAAAGCTTCTGCGCGACCTCGCCGTGCACATCTGTCAGACGAAAGTGACGACCCTGAAATTTAAAGGTCAGTCGTTTGTGGTCAATTCCCAAACAATGCAGGATCGTTGCCTGCAGATCATGGATGTGGACGGGGTCGGCGACGATGTTGTAACTGTAATCGTCCGTTTCGCCCAGAACCGTGCCCGGTTTGACGCCGCCTCCCGCAAGCCACATCGTAAAGCAACGCGGGTGATGGTCGCGGCCATAATTGTTCTCGGTCAGCTTCCCCTGACAGTAGACCGTTCGCCCAAACTCGCCGCCCCAGATGACAAGCGTATCCTCCAAAAGTCCTCGACGTTTGAGATCAGTGATGAGCGCTGCGGTCGGTTGATCCGTCCCACCGCATTGCAGGGCCAGATCTCGTGGCAGATCATTGTGCTGATCCCAGCCGCGATGATAGAGCTGGATAAAGCGCACATTGCGTTCCGCAAGCCGCCGGGCAAGCAGGCAGTTCGCGGCGTAGGTCCCAGGCTTGCGCGCATCGGGCCCATAGAGATCGAAGACGTCATCCGGCTCCTTCGTCAGATCCATCAAATCCGGCACTGAGGTTTGCATGCGATAGGCCATCTCGTACTGCGCTATCCGCGTCTCAATCTCGGGATCGCCATAAGCTGATGACTGCATCTGATTGAGTTTGCGCACCGCATCAAGCATCTCCCGGCGCGTCGTCCGAGCGATCCCAGGGGGGTCGGCCAGATAAAGCACAGGGTCACTCCCGGAGCGAAAACGCACACCCTGATGACTCGATGGCAGGAAGCCGCCTGACCAAAGTCGGGAAAACAACGGTTGATCCGTATTGAGCGCCTGAGCCTGCGAGAGCAAAACAACAAAGGCAGGTAGATTTTGGTTCTCGCTCCCAATCCCGTAACTGACCCACGAACCCAGACTCGGACGACCCGGTTGCTGCGACCCTGTTTGTATAAAGGTGATTGCCGGATCATGGTTGATCGCGTCGGTGTTGACAGTTCTGATGATCGCCAGGTCATCGACGAGCTTTGCCGTGTGTGGCAGAAGTTCGCTGACCCATGCTCCCGATTGTCCGTGCTGCGCGAACTTAAAGATCGAGGAGGCGACCGGCAACTTCCCCTGACCCGAAGTCATTCCCGTGATCCGCTGCCCCATGCGGATGGAATCCGGAAGCTCGCTACCGTGAAACCTGCGGAGGGCAGGCTTGTAATCAAAAAGGTCGGTTTGTGCCGGACCTCCCGATTGGTGCAGGAAAATGACACGTTTGGCTTTTGGGGGGAAATGCGGGAGGCCCACCTGTCCGTCGGGCAGGGCCGATGCCTCTCCCCCGAAGAGCGACGCCATGGCCGCGACACCGATGCCTTTGGCCGCGAGACCGAACAACTGGCGCCGGGTCAGATGAAGTTCCAATTCCCGGTCAACATACTTCCCTGTCAGGTCCATATCCACCTTGATCACGCGCGTCGATGACGCACGTCTAGGCCGCCGTTCTACTCGTTCGTGACAGCTTCATCGAGATTGAGGATGGTGCTCGCGACGATTGTCCACGCTGCGAGTTCTCCAGGGTCGAGCTCGGGGTCTGGCTTTGATTGCCCGACTCCAAGTAGCTTGAGAGCCGCATCCCGATCCTTGCGGTATTTGATGAGCTGCGTGTCCAGGAGCGAGATCAGCACCCGCTGTTCGGCGGATGTTGGTCGCCGCGCCGTCACGAGGCGAAAGGCGCATTGAATGCGGCTCGCCACATCGCGTCCACCCTCGCGCAACGCCCGTGTTGCCAGCGCTCGGGCAGCCTCAACAAAAGTGGGATCGTTGAGTACGATCAGCGCCTGCAAGGGTGTGTTAGTGACCGGCCGTCTGGCAGTGCATTTTTCCCTGTCCGGTGCGTCAAATGTCGACAACGTTGCCGGCGGAACCGTTCGCTTCCAGAAGGTATACATACTCCGCCGGTAAAGGTCCTTTCCAGAGCTCAATCGATACTGCTGGGCGGAAAACCCATCGCCGAATGCCAGCTCCTCCCAGAGCCCCTCGGGCTGATAAGGAAAAACGCTGGGTCCGCCAATCTGGGCGTTCAAGAGACCACTCGCAGCAAGTGCGCTATCGCGGATCGTCTCAGCCTGCAACCGATGTCGAGGTCCGCGTGCAAGCAAGCGATTCTCGGGATCCTTCTCCAGTAGCTGCGGGGTGACGCGCGATGACTGGCGATAAGTGGCCGAAGTAACAATCAGCCGCTGTATCGCCTTCATGTCCCATCCCGAACGCACGAACTCAACTGCCAGCCAATCGAGCAGTTCAGGATGCACTGGCGGATCGCCCTGTGAACCGAAGTCCTCCGGTGTTTTTACTATCCCAAGTCCAAAGTAGGTTTGCCAAAAACGATTGACCGCGACCCGTGCGGTTAGAGGATGGTTGCCGTCGACAAGCCACCTCGCAAGGGTCAGGCGGTTGCGCGGAGCATCCTTCGAAAGGGGGGGGAGAACTGCCGGAACATCGGCGGTGACCCGTTCGGCGCGATTTCGATAATCTCCTCGACCAAGTACAAAGGTCTCGCGTGGTGTCTCACGCTCTCCCATAACCATGACGGTCAGTATCTCGTTCTTCAGTTCGTCGCGCTCCTTCTTGAGAGCCTTGAGTTCGACCGCGGTCTGCTGGAGGCTGACGGGCGCGGCGCGGGCGAGAAAGTACTCGCGAACGCGGGCATCCTCCTCCTTCGTCCGCTTTCCGAGAATGCCTGAGAAGATGGCCCCGACTGGATAATCAAGTGCGAGCTGCTGAATCTCAGCTTCGTTGAGAGCCCGTTTGTAGATTCGCAGATCGTCGATCGCTCCGTTGAAGGGTTTGCCAAGCCGCACATCACCAAGCTGGAGCGGCGCCTCAGTCCGGAATGAGCCGTTGAGCGCATCCTGCTGAACCTCAAGCTGCTGCAAGACCCCGTTGACAAAAAGATGCAGCCCGCTCGCCCGACCGCTGCCGTCATTGGTCAGACTTACCTGAAGCCACTCGCCCATCGCGAAGCGCTTCGCGGTGCGAATTTGAATCGAGCTATCTGGCCATCGAGCAACGATCTTGAAGCTCAGACGTTGGGCCCATTTCTGAATACCGATCAGGACGCGGTCCTCAAAGGCGAACTCATAACCGCGCCTCGTGAAGACATCTTCTACCTTCTGCAGCACGGAGATCGGCTGACTACTGCCGCTCCTCAACCAGAAGGCTATCGTGAACGCCTCGCCGCGATCGAAGGTGCCGACCTCGCCGAAAGAAACCTGCGTGTCCCCGTCAAACGCTGCCGCCCGGCCGATCACGCCCGCAACAAAGCTCGGATCGCCGCGGACGGAATGACCATGCTGAAAGCGACCTGAGAGATCCGAGAAGTTCCCATCGAGTTCGTAGTGAGCAGTCAGCCCTTCCCGCGGGGCAGGAGCGATCTTGCCAAGAAAAGGTTGTGACCAGGTTACCTCGAGTGGCAAGACGCGGGCATCTGCAAGACTCTCCTCAGCGGCCTTGATCTCGCGTTCGAGCACTTCCAGCCGCGTCTTTTGCTTCGCGGAAGCGAGCTGCTGGAAGGGCCTGGCATTCCCGACACGACCATCGAGCCCCTCTTCGGGCACGTTGTTGAAGAAGGCAAAGAATTGATAGAACTCGCGCTGTGAAATGGGATCGTACTTGTGCGTGTGACAACGCGCGCAGCCAAGCGTCGTCCCAAGCCAGGTTGTCGCGGTTGTTTCGACCCGGTCGATGACGTACTCGACTTGATACTCCTCGGGAATGGCTCCGCCCTCGAAGTTGACCATGTGGTTGCGGTTAAAACCGGATGCGATGCGCTGCTCAAGCGTCGCGTCGGGAAGCAGGTCGCCCGCGAGCTGCTCAACCGTGAACTGATCGTAGGGAAGATTTCTGTTGAATGCCGAGATCAACCAATCACGCCACGGCCACATATCCCGGTGACTATCGATATGATAGCCATGCGTATCGGCGTACCGCGCCAGATCGAGCCACTGCATGGCCATTCGCTCCCCATACACTTGAGAAGCAAGTAACTGGTCAACGCGCTTTTCATAGGCACCGAGGGAGCGATCGGCGAGGAAGGAATCAACCTCAGCCAGCGTCGGCGGCAGTCCCGTCAGATCCAGAGTGACCCGACGCAGCAAGGTTGCCTTGTCGGCTTCAATCGAGGGTTGCAGGCCCTCACGCTCAAGCTTTGCCAGTATGAAATAATCGATCGGATTGCGCGGCCATGACAGATGCGCGACCTTTGGAAGTGGCGCCTGAGTGGGCGCTCGATAAGCCCAGTGTTCGTTCCAGACAGCGCCTTGTTCGATCCATTTGCGGATCAGTTCAACCTGCGCCGGTGACAGTGTGTACCCCGAGTCGGTCGGCGGCATGAGCCGATCCTTGTCGCGAGCGCTGACACGTTGATAGAGGATGCTCTGCGCAGGATCTCTGGCGACGATCAGGTCGCGTTTCCCTGAAGCTCCATCGCGCGTGTCAAAACGTAAGCGTGCACGACGTTTGCTCTCATCCGGACCATGACAGGCGAAGCAATTGTCGGACAGGATTGGACGAATATCGCGATTGAAATCGATGACTCGATCCTGTAAAGGCTCCCTCGCCGCGGACACACGGTCTTGATTGACACAGGTCACAAGGACGACCAGCGTGACGATCATGGCCTTGAGGAAACTCCCCTCTGCGCCTTTGCCCCTGCGTGTCTCTGTACTAGCTCTCATCTCGTTAGCGACCTACGACCCGACGACATTGACGAGCGACCCGATCGGCTCAATTGTGATATGGATCTCATCTCCATGTGCCAACGTAAAGTCATCCGGCGGCACGATGCCAGTTCCGGTGAGAAGATAGCAGCCTTGCGGAAAACTATTGTCCCGCCGGAGAAACCTCACCAACTCTTCCGGAGTCCGCTTGAGGGCAGCAAGCTGGGTCGATCCTGCGAAGGCGATCTTCCCCTCTCGTCGGACCTCGAGTTCGATCGCAGTCGTTGCGGCAAGTGATCGAGTCGCAAGTAGCAGACATGGTCCAAGGCCACAACTCCCGTCGTAGACCTTCGCTTGCGGAAGGTAGAGCGGGTTCTCTCCCTCGATATCACGGGAGCTCATGTCATTGCCGATGGTATAGCCGATGATCTGCCCTACCGAGTTGATCGCCAGCGCCAGCTCCGGTTCCGGCACGTTCCATTTTGAGTCTGAACGCAACCGCACCGCCTGCCCGCTACCGACGACGCGATGTGGCGTCGCCTTAAAAAACAACTCGGGACGCTCAGCCGAATAGACGCGATCGTAAAAGTCTGCGCCACCCGTATCTTTGGCCTCATCCATGCGAGCCGTGCGGCTGCGAAAGTAGGTAACACCTGCCGCCCACACCTCCTGTTGACCGATCGGTGGAAGGATCTCGTCAGGAAGTGGGAAGTCCGTCAGCGGCGATGTCCGGCGAGTGGTGCTGGTGAGCGATGCTTCGAGCTGAGGTCGATTGAAGAGCTCATCCCAACTCCTCTCCGGAAGAAGGTGGAATGCCGATCGATCCTCAACTACAATCCCGCGTTTCGTACGATAGAGCTTCATACTGAACAGACCCGCTTCTCAATCAAACAGTGTTACCTGCCCCTCTCCTGAGCTCTCGATTTCTTCGAGGTACTCCGGAGGAGACCAGAGGTATTTGTCAAGCTGGCACTTGCCCTTTTCGTTGAAGACTATTCTCTCATCCTCGAGCAGTCGCTGCTGCAGGTCTGGCGGCGAGGTCAAACCCGCCGTTGAGCAGCGCCCCTGCGAGTTGATGACACGGTGCCAGGGGACTGCCCTGCCATCCTTCGGGGTCGCATGCATGATGTTCCCGATCGCGCGGGCATCATACCCTGTGCCAAGAACTCGTGCGACCAAACCATAGCTCATGACCCTCCCCCGCGGAATACGCAGGACGAGTTTGTAGACGCGCTCGCGATAGCTCGCGGGTTCGACTGGCTTCGCGTTGGCGCTCCTTCCAGCCATGCTCACTCTTCCTTGACGGCTCTGATTCGAAGGCGCCGGTAGTCCGCGTACCAGCTTCCTTCGTTAAAGAGTGCATCGCGTGTTCTCTTCTCAACCAGTTCAAAAACCAGCTCGCGTTGGTCGTTGCTGAGGTCACGCAACAACTCCTCGCGAAACATGGTGATCCAGTTGCGCAGCCCTGCCTCGCCATCCTCGAGTCTCGTGAGGCGATCAAAAAGCTGCGCACTTCTGACGAGGAGCCCATTGCGCTCAAGCAGTCCGGCGTATTCGCCGATGCTTGGAAAGAAGTTGCTCGCCTTCGCCTCTCGACCGGCGACTTCGTTGAGTGCATTTTCCAGTTCAGTGTAGATGCGGCGAACATTCCCATAACCGCCAAACTCAACGACGAAGCGACTACCGGGTTTGAGAGCTCGCGCCATGCAAATGACTGCGTCTTCCGCCTGCCTTACCCAATGCAGGGCTGCGTTCGAGAAGATTGCATCAAACGACTCGGCAAAGGAGAAATCGGCGGCATCCGCAACCCGAAAATCAATCTGAGGATAGGTGGCGCGTGCCGAATCGATCATCTCAACCGAGCTATCAATTCCGGTGACATGGGCACCGAGCTCCGCGATGCTTCTCGTCAGGTGTCCTGTACCGCAGCCAACGTCGAGAACCCGCTCGCCCCGCTGCGGGGCGAGCATTGCAATCAGCTCCTCGCCATACTTGAAGACGAACGCGTGCTTCTAATCATACAGCGATGTGTCCCACTTCCTCATTTCGTCCCCAGCTTATCCAAAGAGAGGCG
>JANNRD010000371.1:0-3578 GCA_031401095.1 Acidobacteriota bacterium | reverse complement strand
TTCGCGTCTTTTCGCGGTCTTCGCGTCTTCGCGTGAGTCCTCCTCTTTCGCGGGTATCGGTCACTCCCACTCGCCGAGCTTGATCTTCCTTTTGATTCGCCTCTTGATCAAGTCGCGCTTCAGCGGACTCAGATAATGCAGAAAAACACGGCCATAGAGATGATCCGTTTCGTGCAGGATACATCGCGCCGCCAGTCCCCTGGTCTCGAGGGTGAATTCCTTGCCATGAACGTCGAGCGCCGTCACGGTGACGATCTCCGGGCGCTCCACCTCGACAAAGATCCCCGGGAAGCTGAGACAGCCTTCCTCGCTGACGATCGTTCCTTTGGTCTCGGCAATCTGCGGGTTGATGCAGACGATACGCTGTTCCTTGTCGCGCCCGGCGCTGCAGTCCATGACAAAGAGCTTTTGCGAAGCCGCCACCTGGGGCGCCGCAAGCCCAACTCCGCTCGACCCGTACATGGTCTCGAACATGTCTTCGACAAAGCGCGCAAGCTTTCCGTCGATCCTGGTCACCGGCTCAGCTTCCTGCGTCAGTATCGGATCACCGTATTTGACAATTCTTAGAGTCATATCTTCAAAGCGCTGCGAAACACCCGCGTTCAATACTCCCGGATTTGATGGCAATAGGCGTCGAAGTTCCGTTTCATCTCGCCGAGAGAATCGCCACCGAACTTTTCGCGCATCGCGCGCGCGAGCACAAAGGCAACCATCGCTTCGCCAATCACTCCCGCCGCGGGGACGGCCGTTACATCAGAGCGCTCGAAGTTGGCCTCCATCGGTTCCTTCGTCCCGATGTGTACACTGAGCAGGGCCTTCTTGAGCGTCGAGATCGGCTTCAGATATCCGCGGAGACGCACCTCCTGTCCATTTGTCATCCCACCTTCGAGCCCGCCGGCCCGATTTGACATCCGACCGAACGAACGTCCGGCATCATTATAGTTGATCTCATCGTGGACTCGCGAGCCGGGTAGAGCGGCGTTTGCCACGCCGCTGCCCAGTTCGACCGCCTTGACGGCGTGAATCGACATGACGGCTTGCGCCAACTGCCCGTCGAGCTTCTCTTCCCAACTGACGTGCGAGCCAAGACCGGGGACGCACCCTCTTGCAACAACTTCAAATATCCCGCCCAGAGTATCGCCGTCCCGCTGCGCTTCGTCTATCTGGGTGGTCATCCGTTGTTCCACCACCTTATCGGCGCAACGAAGTACTGTGTCATCCGAGATCGTCGCGATGCGCTCCCACGCGACTTCTTCATCCGGGATGGCGATCCCTCCGAGGTTGATGACGTGACTAGCGACCTCGACCTCAAACGCTCTGAGAAGCAGCTTCGCGAGGCTGCCGGCAGCCACGCGCATGGTCGTTTCCCGCGCACTTGCACGCTCGAGTATGTCGCGCAAGTCGCGTCGATCGTATTTCAGACCACCAACAAGATCGGCGTGACCAGGACGCGGTCTGACGACGCCGCGGTCTCGCGCTGGAGGTGAAGCCGGCCTCTCCGTGGCCATGACCTCCGACCAGTTCCTGAAGTCCTTGTTCTCCACCAGCAACGCAACAGGTGATCCGAGCGTCTCACCGTGTCGGACGCCAGAGAGGATCTGGACCGTGTCCGTCTCGATCTTCATCCTTCCGCCGCGGCCATATCCCTGCTGTCTTCGCCATAACTGGTGATTGATGGAATCGGCATCGACGGTGAGGCCGGCGGGCAGCCCCTCGATGATTGCGACGAGCCCTCGCCCGTGTGATTCTCCAGCTGTCGTGAACCTTAAACTCATACCTGGTCTCAAGCCACCTTCTTTATGCTACCTCAAGCTGCCTTGCTTTCAGATACTTTATCTTGTCGCGCAATTCCGCAGCGCGCTCAAACTCGAACTTCTTCGCCGCTTCGCGCATCTCCATCTCGAGCCTGACGACGGTCTCCGCCAACTTCTCTGAGTTGTATTCATCAAACGCCTCGAGATTGATCGGGACCTTGAAGTAGTCGGCCTCGTAAGCCGTCACCAGAGTCGCTTCGATGGGTTTGATGATCGATTGTGGAGTGATGCCATTCTCTTCGTTGTATTCCATCTGGCGTTTGCGGCGACGATCTGTCTCGCCGATCGCGCGCCGCATCGAATCGGTCATCTTGTCAGCGTAGAGGATCGCCTTGCCGCGCGAGTTGCGCGCGGCGCGACCCATCGTCTGGATCAAGGAGGACTCACTGCGCAGGAAGCCCTCCTTGTCGGCATCAAGAATCGCTACCAACGAGACCTCGGGAAGATCGAGCCCCTCTCGCAGAAGATTGATCCCGACGAGGACATCGAACTCGCCGCGTCGCAGATCGCGCAGAATCTTGATTCGCTCGAGTGTCAGCACCTCGGAATGAAGATAACGCACGCGCACGCCCAGATCGCCGTAGTAGTCGGTCAGGTCCTCCGACATCTTCTTCGTCAATGTCGTGACGAGGACACGCTCGTGACGTGTCACGCGATCGCGGACTTCGGCGAGGAGATCGTCTATCTGCCCGCGTACCGGTCGAACCTCGACCTCCGGATCCAAGAGACCCGTTGGTCGAATTATCTGCTCGACAATCTCGCCGCCGGTTTTTGTCAACTCATAGGGTCCGGGGGTTGCCGAGACATAGATCACTTGTTTGACCCGATGTTCCCACTCTTCGAACTTGAGCGGTCGGTTGTCGAGGGCCGACGGGAGACGGAAGCCGAAGTCGACCAGCGTCTGTTTCCGCGATCGGTCGCCGTTGTACATCCCGCGGATCTGGGGAATCGACTGGTGGCTCTCATCGACGACCACCAGCGCGTCCTCAGGCAAGTAATCGTAGAGTGTCGGGGGCGGTTCTCCAGGTGTCCTTCCGGTGAGGTGTCTCGAATAGTTCTCGACTCCGCGGCAGAACCCAAGGCTATTGAACATCTCGAGATCGTACATGGTTCGCTGGTGAAGCCGTTGCGCCTCGATAAGTTTTCCCTGCGAGATCAATTCTGGTTCCCATTGCTCAAGCTCCGCCTTGATTGTCTTGACCGCGCGCTTGATGGTCCCGGCCGGCGTCACGTAATGCGATTTCGGGTAGATCGGGACGGGCTCGTCGTGTTTCTTCAGTACCTCACCAAGCAAGGGGTCGATCGTCGAGATCGAATCGATCTCATCGCCCCAAAGTTCAATGCGATAAGCCTGATCCTGATAGCTCGGATAGACTTCGACGACATCGCCACGGACGCGGAAGGTCCCCCGCTCAAACTCGATGTCGCTTCGCTGGTAGAGGAGCTCGACGAGTTTTTTGACCAGTTCTTCGCGGCGCATCTTCTGTCCAGGCTCGATCCTCATGAGCATTCCGTAGTAGGAACTGGGGTCGCCGATGCCATAGATCGCGGAGACCGAGGCGACGATGATCACGTCGCGGCGTTCAAATAGTGAGCGCGTCGCTGAGAGCCGGAGCCGATCGATCTCCTCGTTGACGGTCGACTCCTTCTCGATATAAGTGTCGGTCGCGGCAACGTAGGCTTCCGGCTGGTAGTAGTCGTAATAGCTGACGAAATACTCGACCGCGTTTTCGGGGAAGAAGCTTTTCATCTCGCTGTAGAGCT
>JANNRD010000370.1:0-4429 GCA_031401095.1 Acidobacteriota bacterium | reverse complement strand
ACAGCATTTGCCCATCCCACGCGCGACGACTGCTGCGTGTGATGTCATTCCGCCACGTGAGGTTAGAATTGCCTGGGCCTCCACCATCCCGTGGAAGTCTTCCGGCGATGTCTCCGTCCGGACAAGGATGACTTTCTCACCCTGCTTCCCGAGCGTTTCTGCTTCATCCGGGTGAAAGACAACCTGTCCAGTTGCCGCGCCGGGACTCGCTGGAAGGCCCGTTGCGATGACTTCGATCTCTGCCTTCGGATCAATCATCGGGTGAAGCAACTGATCAAGCTGGGCCGGCTCGACGCGCCCGATCGCGGTCGTCTTATCGATCAGACCTTCGTCAACCATTTCGACTGCGATCCTGACTGCAGCCGGCCCGGTCCTCTTGGCGTTGCGGGTCTGGAGCATCCAGAGTTTGCCGCGCTCGATCGTGAATTCGAGATCCTGTACATCACGGTAGTGCCGTTCGAGCCGGTCTGCCACTTCAACAAACTGGTGATAGACAACCGGCATTTCATTCTGGAGTTCGGCGATCTTCTTGGGCGTTCGGATACCCGCGACGACGTCTTCGCCCTGCGCGTTCTGGAGGTACTCGCCGTAGAGTTCTTTCTCTCCAGTCGAAGCATTGCGGGTAAACGCGACGCCGGTGCCTGAATCCGCGCCCATATTGCCGAAGACCATGGTTTGCACGTTGACGGCAGTGCCAAGCGCATCTGAGATCTTGTAGGTGCGGCGATAATCGCGCGCGCGCTTACCATTCCATGACGCAAAGACGGCGCGAATCGCCAGATCCAACTGTATGAGCGGATCGCTTGGGAAGTCGTGCCTCGTTTCAGTCTTGACGATCTGCTTGAATTCTTCGCAGAGAAGAGCAAGATTTGGCGCATCGACATCGGTGTCGGCAGAGACGCCAAGCCGTTGCTTGAGCTCGTTGAAGCAATGGTCGAACTTCTCGGAGTCGATCCCGAGCACGATCTTGCCAAAGAGCTGGATGAACCGCCTGTAGGCATCGTTAGCGAACCGGTCGTTGCCGGTTAACTTCGCGACTGTCAGGCGCGTCGCTTCGTTGAGGCCGAGGTTGAGGACGGTGTCCATCATTCCCGGCATCGAGAACTTCGCGCCGGACCGAACGGAAACAAGCAGCGGATTCTCAGTCCCGCCGAACTTCTTTCCCGTCGCCTCTTCGATCTTTGCGAGAGAGCCAAGCACTTCTTCCCAGAGACCGGCGGGAAACCTCTCCCCGTCGGCATAGTAGGCATTGCAGGCCGCTGTTGTGATCGTGAACCCGGGAGGCACGGGAAGTCCGGCGTTTGTCATCTCGGCAAGGCCCGACCCCTTTCCCCCGAGGATGTCCTTCATTGCGCCGGTACCTTCGGCCTTGCCTTCAGCAAATAAATAGACGTACTTCTGAGCCATGCTCCGTCTTTTCTCCTTCTGTTTTATGTATTCCGAATTTGTCAAAGAGGGATCGTCGAGTCCCGGCCGCTAGAGACGGCCGTCGACACTACCGACCGGCTTCAATTGATTAATAACCTCGAGAGACTTCAAGTCACGTTCGAGCGTTCGTTGGATCAGCCTTGCAGCGATCGATGCGACCTGCGCCATCGCGCGTTGTTCGCGGCGCACCGAAACAAACTCCATTGGCGCGTGTGCCAGAATGTCAGCAAGTGTCTTTCTGACATCTGGTCGAATTTCCTGCCCACGGCGCTCACTGCATCTCGAGCATTGGGGCGAGCCGTCCGGGGCCAGCCAGACCGAGGCTTCACGTTCGAGATCGAGTTTGCATCTGCCGCAGACTCTGAGGTCGGGCAGGAAACCGGCGAGGCGCAGCATCCATATCTCACAGTACCGCGCAAGCGGAGCGAGGTGCAGCGGGTCGCCGCTGCGCAGCACTTCCATCGCCGCCGCAACCAGCCGGTAAACCCGGTCATTTGGTTCATGATCGGGGACAAACTCGATGACCAGTTCCGCCAGATAGTGAAGAATACCAAGGAATTCGCCGCTCAGATCAGACGGAAACTGCGAGCGGATGATCTCGCAGTTAGAGATCGAAACCAGCTCTCTGTTCTCCTTCTGAAAGTACGAAATAGAGACCTCGGTGAACGGTTCGAGGCTTGAGCCGAACCGGCTCCGCAACCGGCGAGCGCCCTGCGCCACTCCACGGATCTTCCCGCTCTCGCGCGTCAGGAGCACGCAGATCCTGTCCGCCTCCTTGAGCGTGTAGGTCCGCAAGACATATGCCTCAGTTTGGTGGAGTGGCATGAAACCTTGATCGTAGCGTCTGCAATGGAATTAGTAAATGGTTTCGCGAGAGAAGTATCCGTCTGGTTTGAGGTCGCCGGTCGCGTGAAATCACCAGCCTACTGTTGTCGAGGTCGCGGTGAAGGCTTGGAGAGAGGGGTAGCGGTATCCTGGCTTCGGGGCTGGAACTGCGTCCAGGCAAGACCCGCGATCACAGCAATGATGACTGCAAAGATGACGAACTTGAGCAGCCTCAAAAAGACGCGGGCCACCAACCCGATGACACAGATCGCGATCAGCGCCGCGGCAATCAGAATCATCCAGGTTAACGGTTCCATACCAGAAGAGTACACCGCCGGGTCGTACCGGCCGGCGGACCTGCCATCACGTCATACAGGCAGTACGCGCAGAACATTCGTCAATCCTCCAGCGCCTCCACTTCATTGTCGCAAGAACTCATGCTGACAGCTTACTAGACCAGATACTTGAGGAGAAGAGCGGCAAGGCCGAGGAATGTCAGAAACCCGCCGACATCGGTGATCGTCGTCACAAAGACGGTCGAGGCGAGGGCCGGGTCCGCTTTGAGGCGTTTGAGAATAATCGGGATGAGGGTCCCGCCGATCGCAGCGAGCACGAGGTTGAATACCATCGCGACAGCCATGATCCCGGCAATGAGAAATATCTTGACACTAAACCCAAACCAGAAAAGGATGACCAGCGCGGCGATCGCACCATTGGCCAACCCGTTCGCCAGTCCAACAAGCACTTCCTTGACAAGAATTCGACGCGTGTTCTCCCAGGTCACTTCTCCGAGCGCGAGACCGCGGACGATGACGGCCAGCGTTTGCGTCGCGGCGTTGCCACCCATTCCAGCGACGATCGGCATGAGTGTCGCGAGGACGACGACGCGCTCAATCGTTCCCTCGAAAAGATGAACCACGGAGGAGGCGAGCACTGCCGTCGCCAGGTTGACCAGAAGCCACGGCAGCCGAAGTCGCACCGACCGTCCTGGCGCACTCTGTGCATGCTCGTCGGACCTGACGCCAGCCAGCGCATAGATGTCTTCCGTCGCCTCTTCACGGATGACGTCGATCACATCATCAACCGTAATCAGTCCCTCGAGCTTGTTCTCTTCATCGACAACCGGCACTCCGAGGAGATTGTAACGTGCGACGATGCGCGCGACCTCTTCCTGATCAGTGTCTGTCCGAACGCTGATGACGTCCGTGCTCATGATCTTTTTCAACGGAGTTGTCGGCGGTACCAGCAGCAGTTGTCTCAAGCTGACGACGCCAACCAGGTGATTGCGCTCATCGATGACGTACAGGTAGAAGACCATCTCGACTTCGCTACTGGTCCTCTGGATGGCAGAAATGGCCTCGCCAACTGTCAGGTCCTCGTTCAACGAGAAGACGTCGGGCGTCATGATGCGTCCGGCGGTGCCCTCGGCAAAGCTCAACAATTCCAGAACATCGGTCGAAGCTTCGACCTTCATCAACTCGAGTAGCCGTTGGCGGACCTCCTCTGGGAACTCCGCGATAAAGAGCGCGCCGTCGTCCGACGGCAGCTCCTGCAGCACCGCTGCAATCTCTTCCGGCGCAAGCGCCGAGAGCAGATCGACGCCCTCCTCGATGGCGAGCTCGCTGAGGCTTGCCGCTGCCAACTCTTGATCCGATCTCGAGAGCGCGGCAAACACCGCGTGCCGATCCAGATCATTGAGACAATGCAGTACCTCGGCGATGTCTGCGGGCCGGAGCTTACGCAGGATGTTCATTGCCCGCGCGCCGGCCCCTGCGCGAATCAGCCGCCGCACAGAATCGAGGGTCAGACCAAACTTTTGTGTGTGAATAGGCTGCATAGCCTCGGCCGCCAAATTCCGACAGGCCAGCTTCTGGTCTGCCTGGTAGTGAGAATTGCGAGAGGGAGGCAGCTTACCACTCGGCTCGCGGAACCATTCGCGAGTCGAGTGCTAGAGCGGGAGAGGGTACAGCACCCAGGCGATCGCCAGTCCGAGCAAAACAAAGTAACCGAAGACCTTGACCCCGTACTTTATCCTTGCATCCCTGGAATGATGATCCGACGACAGCGCAGCAAAGACTATCGCAACGAGGAGGCTATAAAGAAGTAATGCGAGAAAATGCGTCATAACTTTCTTCCGATGCCGATGTCGTAAGTATCCATCGCAGCCAGCATATTC
>JANNRD010000369.1:0-3707 GCA_031401095.1 Acidobacteriota bacterium | reverse complement strand
TTCAATACGCAGGACCCCGGCGTCCGACAGGGACACGTTGTCGGCGTATTGATTTCTACAGGGAGTCGAGGTTAGCGGCTATCGAACACTCCCTCGCGGGCCGCAATGAACCCGCAATCATTGAAGAAATAGCAAGGACGGCACCGACTGAGTCCGACCATGGCTGACATCTTTCATCAGTTCCCGATCAAAGCGTCGTCGCAACAAGTCTTCGACGCAGTATCCACACCCCCTGGCCTCGACGCCTGGTGGACTTTGCGCTCCTCCGGCTGCCCCCTGCAAGGTGCTGAATACCAGCTCTACTTTGGCCGCGAACACGACTGGCGCGCTACTGTCTCCCAATGCCGGGCCGGCGTCGAGTTCGAACTTCAACTGAAGAGAGCCATGGAAGACTGGGTCGGAACGCGCGCCGGCTTTGTTCTGACCGAAAATGACCGCGTCACCACAGTCAGCTTCCATCACACCGGCTGGGCTGCCGCGAGCGAGCACTTTTGCATCTCGTCCTATTGCTGGGCCACGTATCTCAGACTCCTCAAGCGCTATGTCGAGCGCGGTGAGATTGTCCCCTACGCCGAACGCGATGAAGCTTGATCGCATCCCTGGCCGGACGATCTCACCTGCTCCGTTCTTCCTTCACCGGTACAAACAGCAAATCGTGGAAGTCAAAACTGAAATCGGTCAAAGGCGACACCTCCGCCATCTTCATTTGCTCAATGCTCCCGTCCGGCTTGAGTGAGAAGGTCAGATAAGCATCAGCGAGCAACGTGCGTTCCCGCCAGTGGACGATGAATGTGTCGTATTGCCAATGCTCCAGCTCACCGACCAGCAGCGGCGTCCGATTGAAGCGCAGCGTCAGCTTGTCGCTCACCGAACTGATCGTCATGTCCCCATACCATGCATCACGGTAGACACCCACATAACCTGTCGCCGCCAGCGACGGCTTCGACTGACTGTTACGTTTCGCCGCCTGTTGTTTGACCGCCCCTGCCGCACTCTGTAATTGCGCATTACGCACATCGCGATATGCATTGGTCCAGTCGGTCACAGGCGCGCTGAGATAGTGGTCGACTAGTCGCCAGCTGACAGCATTGAACGCGCCGCCCTCTTCCTGATTGGTCAACACGACAATTCCCAACCTGAGATCAGGGATGAGTGTCACCTTTGAAACCATCCCGGCCAGCCCGCCCGTATGCGAGACCACCTTGTGACCGCGATAATCCTGCAACCCCCAGCCCAGCCCATATGCCGAAAAGTTCGGCTTCAACGCCGCAAGCGCGGGTGGCGGGTTCTGATTGATCGGCAGAATCGTCTGTGCCGACCACATCTCCTGATTCTGACGAAGGCTGAACAAACGCTTCTCGCTGCCGTCCGCAGCGCGGTACTTGCCGTTGTCGAGTTGCGCGATCAGCCATTTCGCCATCTCGGCGACATTCGAATTGATCGCTCCCGCCGCCGCTATGTTGTCAAGATTGTTAAAGGGAATCGCCGTCAGTTTGCCTTCGGACATGGCGTGTGCTGAGACGACATTCTCGCCCGCGCGCAACTCGTTCGTGCTGGTGTTGCTGCGAGTCATCCCCAGCGGCGCGAAGATGCGTTCCTTGATGAACCCGTCCCAGGTCTTGCCGGACACAGCGCGCAGGACCTCGCCGGCCACCATGTAAAGCACGTTGTCATAGGCATAGCGGCTACGAAAACTCGTCACCGGTTTGAGAAAGCGTATGTTGCGCATGATCTCCGCGCGCGTGAAGTCCGTCGGCGGCCACCACATCAAGTCGCCGGCACCCAATCCCATTCCGCTACGGTGAGTGAGCAAATCGCGGACCGTCATTTCGCGCGTGACATACGGGTCGTACATCTGAAAGTCGTGCAGGTGTTTGATGACCGGGTCATCCCACGACAACTTGCCCTCATCCACGAGCATAGCCAGCGCCGCCGCCGTGAAGGCTTTGGAATTGGAGGCGATGCCAAAGAGCGTGTGCTCATCGACACGCACTGCCTTACCCATTTCGCGAACGCCGTAGCCTTTGGCAATGACGAGACGACCATCCTTTACTACCGCCAGCGCAAGCCCGGGCACATTGAACTCCTTCAAGACGCGCGCAACGTAATCATCCATATCCGCTGGCAGAGCCTGCTGTGCGCGGACGGGTATCAACAGGAAACAGACCAAGAATCCGGTTAGCCGAATAGTGCGCCATCCTGGTTTATGAGTCATCGTGGTGTCCCTCAATTGGTATTTGTTCGTAGTCCCGCCTTCAGGCGGAAGGCGTCCAATGCGGGAGATTCCGCCTATGGCGGGACTACGAACCCCAACGTCCCGCCGTTCTCACGGCCGTCGTGTTCTGTTATAGTGCGCGTGCATCGCAATCCAAGACGACCAGACTGCTCAACCCATTTCAGAGGAGAGAAAGAATATGCTCCGCACTGGCATTTCTATTCTGACGCTGACCCTCGCTTTTGTCATCAGCGGACCTGCGCTCGGACAAACAGCGCCGCAGCCCGCGCAGCCGCAGCCGACACAGCCAAAGAATGACTATCGCAAACCGGAGACATGGGTCTGCCGACCAGGACACAACGATGCGTGCGCCGCTGACTTGACGACGACAGTCGTCCCCGCCAACGGCAAGCTCACGCGCGAAACGTTCACTCCAGATGCAAACGCGCCGATCGACTGCTTCTATGTCTACCCCACGGTCTCCCTCGATCCGACGTCAAACAGTGATATGACCGCGGGACCGGAAGAAGCCAATGTCGTCCGTAGCCAACTCGCACGCTTTGGCTCGCGATGCCGCATTTACGCGCCCCTCTATCGTCAGGTCACATTGACCGCGCTCCGCGCCGGCATCGCCGGGCGACCGATGACGACGATCGATCGCGCGCTTGGCTACAATGATGTTGTCGATGCCTGGAAGCACTATCTCCAAAACGACAACCAGGGCCGCGGTGTCGTTCTCATCGGGCACTCACAGGGTTCAGGTGTCCTCACTCAACTGATCCGCAACGAAGTCGACGGCAAGCCCATCCAGAGTCAGATCATCTCCGCCCTGCTTCTCGGCACCAATGTCTCCGTTCCGAGGGGCAGGGATGTCGGTGGCGTTTTTCAGAATATGCCGCTCTGCCATTCGGCCACTCAGACCGGCTGCATCATTTCGTACGTCACCTTCCGCGCCGACGTACCACCGCCTTCAAACTCACGGTTCGGACGCGTGCAGAACAAGGAGATGGTCGCCGCGTGCACAAACCCCGCAGCGCTCGGTGGAGGCAGCGGCCCTCTGCACGCGTATCTCTCGGCCGGCACTCGTCCGTGGGTCACGCCCGCGCAGAGCATCGAGACTCCGTTTGTCAGCGTGCCGGGGCTACTGACTGCAGCTTGCGTTTCGGATGAGAACGGTTCGTATCTCGCTGTCACCGTGCATAGCGACCCTTCCGACCCGCGCACAGATGAGATCGGCGGTGACGTCATCACCAATGGACAGGTGCAGAAGGACTGGGGTCTGCACTTGATCGACGCTCACGTGGCAATGGGCAACCTCGTCGAGATCGTCGGCCAACAGTCCAAAGCTTACTTGAGTAAGAACAAGAAGAAGAAATAGCGGCGACCGTGTAGCGCGATTTGGTAAATCGCGCAGCCTGAAGACCGGCGCTCTACGAGACTGCTGTAGCGAGGCCGCGGGGTGTTGGCAAAAGGGCTAAATGAAAGACTACAT
>JANNRD010000368.1:0-5871 GCA_031401095.1 Acidobacteriota bacterium | reverse complement strand
GCAGCAAGTGCCTGCGAATGGCGCGTGGATCGAAGGAGATTGGTCGCATAATGTTATAGTTCCGACTGCCGAGATCGTTTAGCCGGAACTATAACATAACTTGTTAACGAGAGGACAACAGCGAATGGGGGCGCAAGGAGCAATGGTGACAGCCCCACATGTGCCCATGTCCTTCAGATGTAGCAGCTGAGCCAAGGCTCAATAATGATTGATGTCCGAGTCTCAGTGAGTACTTATTGTTGCGTCGGCCCTTTCAGGTGAAAAGGTGTCGACGTAACACCGGCGTACGACGGGGTTTGTGCCAGAGATAACCTCGCAGGTTGTACAGATTTCCTCTGGAACTTGTTGAACTTGACAGGATGTTCCATTTACGTTCAGGCGGTTATTCCCGCACTCGGGGCTCCCAGTGGTGCCCTCTCACCAAACTCCTCCGCTCTCCACAGGGCTTCGGTTCTCCTTACGCAAAAAAAAAGACGAGCCTGAGAAGAAGGCTCTGCTTGGATAGAAGGCATCCAGCTTGAGCGCTGGCCGTTCCGAAGAACCCCCAAACTTAGAGATTTGAATCGGTGAAACGCTGCCGTCCGGCCCTATTATGACGCGCTTACCACCTATGAAATTCATCCCATCTGTGAAGTATATCTTGTAGAGTTCAAACCTTAGCCGCCCGACGGGAGGTACCGTGGCTCGATCTGTTGAATAGGTCTTTATGAGATTCTCAACCTGGTCCGGCGGAATTCGAAACACGTATCTCTCGCCTGGGCGTATTAATGGCTTATTCGGTCTATCGATACCTCCAGAGAGTGGAGAATCTTTACCAAACTCCAGGAAAAATCCCGGCGTAGTGTTGTTTCGCGGATACTCAGGCAGGACGATACGGACTTGGATGAACCAGATGTCACTCTTCGCTTCATTTTGGATCTCAAACTCGACTTTGTTGTACCAATCATCATCATCAGTGTGACGAATGCCTATGATTTTAACCTCTTTCGGGGGCTTTGATCCTAGACTGATCTTTCGCTTGGGCTCGGTCTCCGGTTGCTGAGGGTTGCGCAAAGCTTGTGACCGTTGTGTTGGCATGAACAAGACACTGATGAGGAGAATAAAGAGGGCTGCGCACAAGGCTGGCCATTTGACCGGGCTCGATGGTTGGGATTGCATCAGAAATCTCCTTTCGCCAACTAAACAGAGGAGGAGCAGAGCTAAGGGGAATCAAAGGAAGGGATGCTAGAGCCCCCAAACGCTAGCCCGTACTATACTGCGTTGGCTGTTGTCGCACCAACCCAACAAAGGGTGCGCGACACAGAAGTTACGCTCAGAGCCCGACTCCTGGGAAGTTTCCGAGTACTGCTCAAACTCGCCGTTCCGGTGCAAGCTTGGGAGATTAAAGATGGATTGCAGCAAACGTTCGTTTACGCAATGGATCAGCAAATCCGTATTTCTGTGGATATCTGCATGTCGCGACCGGATAGAAGTGTCCTCTCTGAAACCGGATAGAAATGTCCTTTAAGATGGCGCCCTAAAGGGGGACGCCATGGAAGGACATTAGGTGATGAGTGGTAAAGAGAGGGAGCTTTTGAAGGTATTTGCCGACGTGAAGAAAAGAAGGCTTCGCATCAAGCAGGCGGCAGAGCTGGTTGCACTAAGCTATCGCCAATGCCGTCGGCGGTATCAGCGATATCGGCAGGAGGGTGCAGCTGGATTGGTTCATCGAGGACGAGGTCAGGCATCAAACCGAGGACACGGGGAGGATATTAAGAAGGCGGTCCTGGCGCGGTATGAAGAGAGGTATCCGGACTTTGGGCCGACGTTGGCAGCGGAGAAGCTGGAGTTGGACGGATACCGGGTGAATCACGAGACGCTTCGGGAGTGGCTTATAGGAGCGAGACTTTGGAAGAAGCGACGCAAGCGGTCACCGCATCGGAGTTGGCGAGAACCGCGACGGCATTTTGGGGAACTGCTGCAGATGGACGGATCGTTCCACCAGTGGTTTGAGGATCGTGGTGGGGAGAGCTGTTTGATGAATCTGGTTGATGATGCGACCGGAACCACGCTTTCGCTGCTGAGCGAAGAGGAGACCACGTTTGCAGCCATGGAGCACCGTCTTTGAGTCCGGTAGAATTCCGATCAATGTGGGAGGGTTGATCCAGACAGCTTCGGGTAAAGAGGGAGGCTCTGGATGTTTTCTTACGAAGCGTTCGGGATGAGCCGAATGTGCCGCGGTCAGAGTTAGTTGTCGCGTCCTTGAGCGCCTGGGCCAGGCCGTGATGAACGCTGTGCGGCGTGTGAAGACCGATCCCGGAATGATGATGCTCGGTGTTGTACCAATCAAAGAACAGCTGGCAGAAAGCGCGGGTCGTCCCAAGACCCTAGCTATAGCTATGGTTAGGGTAGTGTCCCCGAAATAGCAGTCCATATTATTCTTCACGTTTTTGGCGACGGCGGGGTTGGGTGCAGCCCGGCTGAATGGATTCCAGTTTCGCTCGTGCTCGCGCAATCTTTTCGCGAATCTCTTCCAGTTTTGCGGTCCAGACGAAGGGCTTCGGCTCGGTATTCCATGCTTGCAGGTACGCTTCAATGGCTTGAACCAGATCCGGGACGCTCAGGAATACGCCACGCCGCAAGGCCTTCTGGGTTAATTGCGCAAACCAGCGTTCGACCAAGTTCAACCAACTGGAACTGGTCGGAATGAAGTGCGGGACAAAGCGGCGATGGCGTTTCAGCCATTCTCGCACCTCCGGGGTTTTGTGAGTCCCGTAGTTGTTCAGGATCAGATGCAACTCGCGTTTGCCGGGAAACTCCCGGCCCAGATTTTCTGAGGCCGTCTTCAACTCAGAAAGGTGCAGCTGTCGTCGCATCGTTACCACACGGGGTGAAGCGACGTGCCGCTACGGTACAGCGAGCGCAGCGACCTGCCCATGGCCGGTGCCAGTTAAGCAATCACAGAAGCAACAGCGGCCATGGGCAGGTCGCTACGCTCGCTGAAGGCCCTTAAAACTTGTCGGTCTGAGGCGAAGCCTCGCTAGCTTGTTTACTTCAGGCGGTCTTCCTCCCGTTAGTGCTGCCTGTCCGGTACCCGGCTAAACCTTCAACTGATAATACGAGTCCCGCGTGCCGAATGGATCGCTGAGTTTAGCAATCTGGTGCACAAGGAAGAGGATAGAACGGGAGGGCAGAGAGATCAGTGGTTTCCCTATTCTTTTGATGAGCCCGGCAGCCAGGAGCCGAGCTCGGGTTGGGCCCGCGCAGGAGGCAGCCGCCCCTGGGAACGCCGTGCCCCAGCTCGGCTCTTGGCCACCGGGCGCCGCGACTGGTATAGTCTGGCAACCAGGCTGCGCACTAAAACGATCACCTTCGACAATGTCTAGCGCGGAAAGCCCGCCAGGAGGACACGGTAATGTCATCTCAACGACCCGTCCAGCAGAATCGCAGATTGCGATACCTGCTCCTTTCAACCCTCATCGTCGCCGTCTTTGCTGCTTTCGTCTCGGTTGGCGCCCTCGGCACAGCAAGCGCACAGAAGGGCTACTCCGCCGAGATTCGTCGTACCAGCCACGGCATTCCGCATATCACGGCGAGGGACTACGGCAGTCTGGGATTCGGTGAGGGTTATGCTTTCGCGCAGGATCATCTCTGCTCACTGGCTGATCAGGTGGTCAGGGTGCGCGGCGAGCGGGCTCGCTACTTCGGTGCCGGTGAGAGAAACCGCCACCTCAACAGCGACATCTCATTTCGCGCGCTCGGAATCGTCGATCAGGCAAGAGAGATGCTGCGCACTATGCCGCAGGATAGCCGCGACATGGTTGAAGGCTATGCCGCCGGCTACAACGCCTATCTGCGCGAAAAGGGCGCGGCCGGCGTCACGGGATGGTGTCAGGGCAAGGACTGGGTCTACGAGATCACACCGGTCGACGTCATCGCGTATGGCCAGGCGGTAGTCGCAACCAGCACAAACTTCGCCGACATGATTGCGACGGCGACGCCGCCGAAGTCGGAAGTAGCTCGCGCCGCAGGTCTCGAGATTCCTGACTTCGAACAAGCGAGTAACGGGTGGGCGATCGGTTCGGCCCGGGCGGAGGCCGGGCGGGGCATGCTTGTCGCGAATCCGCATTACCCGTGGGTGGGCTCGAATCGTTTTTGGGAGAAACATTTGACGATACCGGGTCAGCTCAATATCTATGGGGTTGGGCTGCTGGGCAATCCCGGCGTCTCGATCGGCTTCAATGAAGCGGTCGCCTGGACACACACGGTATCCGCTGGTAAGAGGTTCGTCCTCTACAGCCTCGATCTGACACCTGGCAATCCGACCCGTTACTACTACGACGGGAAAGAGCGTGAGATGACGAGCAGAGTAGTGACCGTCGATGTTCGACAGGCCGATGGGACGCTGAAGAAGGTGGAACAGCGGGTGTTCTTCAGTCAGTACGGACCAATTCTGAATATGGCGGGTCTTGAGTGGACTGCTAAGCGGGCGGTGACGATCCGCGATGCGAACGCTAATAACACGACGTTCTTCGAACAGAGACTGGCGATGAACAAGGCGCGCAGCCTGGAGGAGTTCAAACAGGCGCACGCGAAATACAACTCGATACCCTGGATCAACACGATCGCCGCGAGCGCGGATGGCCGCGCGTGGTACGCCGATACCTCCGCGACACCTTATTTGAGCAAGAATGCGATCGCCGCGTTTCTCAAACGTGCCGAGACCGACCCGACAACAAAGACTGTCTGGCAAAGAGGGACCGCACTGCTCGATGGCAGCAATTCACTCTATGAATGGGTCAATGACAGCTCGACAAGGCCCGGCGTGCTGCCATACTCGATGATGCCGCAACTCGAGCGCAGCGACTACGTTTTCAATGCCAACGATAGTTACTGGCTCGCAAACCCGAACCAGTTGCTGACCGGATTCTCGCCATTGCAGGGTGGCGAGGCGACATCGAGATCGTTGCGGACGCGGATGAATGCCGTCGTTCTCAATGACACCACTCCGCAGGGGTTATCCGGCAGGGACGGGAAGTTCTCGCTGGAAGAGCTCGCGGCAGCCGTCTTCAATGATCGCTCGATGCCGGCTGAACTTCTCAGAAGTCAGGTAGTCGAGAGATGCAATGTGGCGGGTTCGGTCAATGTCGATGGCCAGGATGTTGATTTACGGCCAGTGTGCAAGGTCCTCGCTGCGTGGGACGGGAAGTACGAGTTGGAGAGCGTTGGTCCAGCCGTCTGGCGTGAGTTCATGACCCTTTACAGCGCGGCGGACCTGCAACGCGGAGGTGCCCTTTTTAAGAATGACTTCGATGCGAAGCAGCCGGTTGCGACACCTAACGGGCTGGCTGAGGCAAAGGCTGGCAAGGATCAGGCGCTGATCAACCTCGGACGCGCGGTCTTGTTACTCAAGGGAGCGGGCATCGCCTTGGATACGCCTTTGGGCAAGGTGCAGTACAGCGATAAGAACGGTGGTCGCATCCCGATGCACGGTGGTGACGGGACGTACGAAGGGATCACGAACTTCGTCAATTTCGCGCCGAATCAGACAACACTGGAGCCGTTTTCGAACCCACCGCCTGTCAAAGGCAGCCGGATGCTCATGAAGGATGGCTATCTGGTGAATCGCGGCAGCAGCTTTGTCATGGCTCTGGAGTACACGGACAGGGGGCCACGGGCAATGGCAGTGCTGACCTATTCGCAGTCAGGAGATACGAAGTCACCGCTGTTTTACGATCAGACGGAATTATTTGGAGCGAAGAAGTGGAGGCGGATTCTCTTCACGGAGAAAGACATCGCCGCGGATCTGAAGGGCAAGGCGATGCGGGTGACAGGGAAGAAGTGATCAGTGGGTGCGGGGCGGGTCGGATTTTTTTTTTTTTTTTTTTTTTT
>JANNRD010000367.1:0-16648 GCA_031401095.1 Acidobacteriota bacterium | reverse complement strand
TACAATGAGGGGGGCGAACAATACGAGGTCCATATTCGTGCTCAGGACGGCTTCCGGACAGACGCCCGCGGAATCAGCCAGCTCAATGTTGCTTCGACTCGTGTCGGCAGCATCGGACTCGACAGCGTCGTCCAGCTTGAGGAGGCGACCGGTCCGACTCAGATCGAACGCGTCGCGCGGCAGCGCCAGGTCCTGCTGACCGCCAACCTCAAGCCCGGATTCTCTCAGAGCCAGATCATCGAACTCCTCAACAAGGAAGTGAAGGCGCTCCAGCTTCCAGCCGACTATGTCGCAAGTCTCGCCGGGAGAACAAAGGAGTTAGGCAAGACCATGAACGGATTTATCATGGCCTTTGCGCTTTCGTTCATCTTCATGTACATCGTCCTCGCGGCTCAGTTCGAGTCCTTTGTTCATCCGATCACGGTCCTGCTCGCGCTCCCCCTGAGTGCGCCATTCGCCATCATCTCGCTGATCATTGCAGGACAGAGCTTCAATATGTTCACGGCGCTCGGTCTTCTCGTCCTCTTCGGGATGGTCAAGAAGAACTCGATTCTGCAGATCGACCATGCGAACGGATTACGAGCCAAGGGCATGGAACGCCACGAGGCGCTGATCCAGTCGAGTCGCGATCGACTGCGGCCGATCCTCATGACGACGATCGCGTTTGTTGCGGGCATGGCACCGTTGGCCGTAAGTTCGGGAGCGGGGGCTGGAATAAACCGCTCCACTTCAGTAGTGGTTATTGGCGGACAGTCCCTCTGCCTGCTGCTGACGCTGGTCGTGACACCGGTAGCGTACTCACTTTTCGACGACGCGGTCAACTCGACGATCTGGCCAGGGATGAGAGAACGGTGGACGGCATCAACTACCTGGTTACGTCGCAAGACAGCCTCCGCGACGTCTGCGTTTCTAAGCCTCCTTGGCAGGTAAGGGAGAGTTGACGATGGCTATTTATCTGACTGAACAGAACGTCGCCGAGCTGTTGGATATGCCCCAGGCGCTTGAGGCTGTCGAGAACGTCCTCAAGGCACACGCCACCGGGGCAGCGACCAACGAATCGCGTCGTCGTGTGCGTGCCGGAGGAACAACGCTCAACGTCATGAGCGGTGCAGTTTTGGGCCAGGGCGACTCGCCCAGCTTTCTTGGACACAAGGCGTACACCATCGCCGGCGGCGTTGCGCGCTTCTTCGTAAGCCTGTACAGCGGCCAGACAGGAGAGCTACTTGCGTTCATCGAGGCAGATCGACTGGGACAGATGCGAACCGGCGCGGCGAGTGGGGTCGCGACAAAATACCTCGCCAGAAAGAACGCGCAGTCCGTCGCCATCTACGGCTCAGGCTGGCAAGCGCGCAGCCAACTGAGCGCCGTTTGTCTGGTGAGGGACATTCGCGATGTGCGCGTCTACAGCCGTAGTGCCGAGAATCGCGATCGCTTCTGCGCCGCGATGAAAGAGGAGCTCAAGCTCGATAGCATTCGAGGAGTTGAGCGACCCGAGGCCGCGGCCGATGGCGCTGACATTGTCATTACCATTACGACCGCACGCGATCCGGTAGTCGCAGCGTCCTGGCTCGCACCGGGTGTCCATATCAACGCCGCCGGAGGCAACTCTCTGCTTCGTCGAGAGATTGACGAGGAGACCATCCGGAAAGCGGAGCTGGTGACCGTCGATTCGATTGACCAGGCGCGAATTGAAGCCGGGGAACTGGTCACAGCCGTCGAGAAGGGCGCGCTCACATGGGAGCGTGTCCGCGAGCTTCGACAGGTAGTCAACGGAGAGATTCATCGGACCTCCGATATCGAAATTACGATCTTCAAGTCTCTTGGCCTCGCCATTGAAGACATCGCCGCCGCAGCGGTCGTCTACCGTCACGCGCTCGAGCGGAAAGTTGGAAGAGAGTTTTGAAATGAATAAGGCAATCACGTCACTGCTGTTTCTGCTTCTTGTGGGAGCCACCTTCGCTGGGCCGTCTTTCGGACAGGAGCGAGGACCACGCCCGGCTCAGACAGTGGCGAAGGAACAGCGAGTTGGGGTCGATTCGACTCAGCGGATGCGGCTGACACTGCGTGAGGCGATCACGATGGCGCTTGAAGCCAATCGAGACATCGAGATTGAGCGCTTGAACGTTCGCTTGACTGAGTTTGATCTCCGCTCAGCGCAGGGAGTCTACGATCCGACGCTGCTGGCAAGCATCTACTATGACCGGCGCAACGCTCCGGTGGCGAATGTTCTCGCAACAGGGCCGGGGGGCTCAGCGATGACCGATAACGTCATTGGGACCGCCAATTGGACCGAGAAGGTCCCGTGGCAGGGTGGAAGCTTCCAGGCCGTCTTCGATAACAACCGTTCGACGACCAACAATACCTTCAACGTTCTGAATCCGCAGTACGCGACGGCGCTGACATTCACCTACACACAGCCGCTCTGGCGGAACCGGGTTATCGATCAACCGCGCCGACAGATCAGAATAGCGAAGAAGCGTCTCGACCTTTCTGACAGCCAGTTCCGCCAGCGTGCTGTCGAGATTATCGCACAGGCCCAACGCGCCTACTGGGATCTTGTCTTTGCTCGCCGGGATCGGGACATCAAGCGCGAGTCAGTTGGCCTTGCCCAGACGCAGCTCGAGCACAACCAGCGACTGGTCGAGGCGGGCGCTCTCGCACCAGCGGATGTAGTCTCGGCGCAGGTCGAGGTCGAGAGGCGAACTGACGAAGCAGAGGCGGCGCTCGACGCAATCCAGCGCGCGGAGAACGCGCTCAAGAGTCTGATTCTCCAGCCAGGTAATACTGATCAATGGCGAGCAGCGTTTGAACCAGTGGAAGAGCCTCAAATCGACCGAACCGCGGAGATTCCGCTGCCCGACGCGCTGAAACTGGCCTTTAGCAATCGTCCGGAAACGGAGCAGTACCGTCTGCGAGGAGACCTCAACCGCATCGACAGCGAATTCTTTCGCGATCAGGCGAAGCCTCAGATCGATCTTTTTGCCAGTTATGGAGCGCTCGGCCTGGCAGGCAGCGAGCGTGGAATTCCGAACCCGATCACCGCGAGTAACGCTGTCACGCTCGCACGAATCAATCAGCTCTCGGTACTGGCGGGCCTCCCACCATTGCCGTCATTTGGCAGCGGGGAGATCCCGCAACAGTTCACTGGCAGCTACGGTCAGAGTCTCACCAACCTGCTCAGAAATGACTTCCGGACCGTCCGCTTTGGCTTGAATATAAGCCTTCCATTACGAAACCGCACCGCGCTGGCTCAGGTCGGCAGATCTCTTGCAGAAGGCCAACAGATCAAGACCCAGCGCGAGCGAATGGAGCAGCAGATTGAAGTTGAGGTCAGGAATGCGCTGCAGGCCGTTGAGACTGCCCGGCGCCGAGTGGACGCCGCCCGCGGTTCGCGCACGTACGCCGAGCTGCAGTATCAGAGCGAAGCGCGGAAGTTCGATGCCGGGCAATCAACCAACTTTTTTGTTCTGGATCGTCAGAATGCTCTCTCGTCCGCCCGTGGGCGAGAGCTAAAGGCCCTGACAGACTACACGAAGGCCATCGCCGAGCTTCAGCGAGCGCTCTCGACAACGCTGTCGAACAATAGCGTCGAACTGAAGTGAAGCAGTCCTGGCCCCTTCCGGCAAGAAGGACAAGGACCACAAAAGGAACGACAAGTTTATTCTTGACTTCGTCCCCTTGTGGTCCTTCCTGTCGCTGTCGTCCTTGCTCATTCTTGTGATGCGGCTGTCCGCAGTGTTAGTATCCACGTTTAATCCAGCCTGCTTGAGAAGAAATCGGGGAGGATATGTCCGAAGATCAGAATGATACGTTTAAGGTAACTGATCGGCGCCTCTTTAATTCTGACGGGAGCGCTCGGGAGGAGCGATCAGAGCCGGAGCCGGAGTTGACGCCGGAATTGGCGACAGTCTCCGCTGTGACAGCGGGACACCTGGCAGAGGGCGCGGCCGACGCGGAGAATGACTCGGAGGAAGGCGGAGAACTGACGGAGTTCATGGCCGTCCTCATGGAGTTTGCGACACCAGCCTTCATCCATCTTGGGCTTGCTGAACACCCGGCAACCGGTCGTCCCGAGGTAAACCTGCCGGCGGCACAGCAGGCGATTGAGATGTTGAGAGTGCTGCGCGAGAAGACGGTTGGCAATCTCATCCCTGAAGAGGACGACTTCTTTGAAGGCCTGCTTGCGGATCTCCGCATGCGATTTGTCTCGCTCAAGAAGTAGTCAACGGCGGGGGCTCTTTTCCGGATTGGAAGCCGCAGCACGCCGGCTATGAGCGACCGATGAGCCCGCGATGAGCCTGCGATGAGCCTGCGATGAGCCTGCGATGCGTCCGCGATGAGCCCACGATGAGCCCACGATGAGATTGACCTTCCTTGGAACTGGCACTTCGGTGGGCGTGCCGATGATCGGATGTGATTGCGCTACTTGCCTCTCCGACGACCCACGCGACAAGCGGCTCCGGACGGGCCTCCTCATTGAAAACACCGGGCAGCGACTCGTCATCGACATCTCCCCTGATTTCCGTCAACAGGCGTTGCGAAGCCACCTCTGCCGTCTTGACGCCCTGCTTATCACCCATTGCCACGCCGACCACGTCTTCGGTCTCGACGACATTAGACCGTTCAATTTCAGACAGGGCCCGCTCCCCATCTACGCGAGCGCCGAAACGTGGAAGGAACTGCGACGAGTCTTCTACTACATCTTTGAAACGACGTATGTTGGTGGAGGCCTCCCTCAGATCGATCCGCAGACGATTGACGGCGACTTTGAGGTTTGCGGCCTGCGAGTAACACCCTTCGATGTCGTGCATGGCAATGGGACCGTCAGTGGCTTTCGTTTCAGCGATGGGCTGAAGGAGGCCGCGTTCATCACTGATTGCAATGAGATTCCCGCGAGCGCCCTTGCGAAGTTGCGGGACCTCGACGTCTTGATCATCGATGCGTTGCGTTATCGACCGCACCCGACTCATTTGCATGTCGAGAAAACGCTGTCGTACATTGCGCAGCTGAAACCACGGCGAGCGCTGCTGACGCATATGTGCCACGATATCAAGCACTCCGAGGCAAGCAATCACCTCCCTCCAGGAGTTGAGCTTGCTTTTGACCAGATGGAGATAGAGTTGTAGCCTCATGGAGATCTTTCACGGGATCGAACATGCTGGGATTCGTCGCCCAACAGTGCTGACGCTGGGCGTTTTCGATGGTCTCCACGTGGGACATCAGGCGATCGTTCGCGCTGTTGTCGAGCGTGCCCTTCTCGTCGACGCGACACCGACTTTGATCACCTTTGATCCTCACCCGCGACAGGTTCTCAAACCCGAGACGGCGCCTCCCCTGCTGCAAACCTTTCAGCAGAAAATGGAAGGCCTCGAGAATCTTGGGATGGGCCAGGTAATCGTCGTGGAGTTTACGCCTGAGTTGGCCGCTCTCTCAGCCGAAGAATTCGTCAGACGCTATATCCGCGACGGCCTTGACGCTCGAGAGGTGTATCTCGGTAAAGGGTTCGCGTTCGGGCACAATCGTCGCGGCGGGATCGAGCTTCTGCGAGAGCTCAGCGGCACTCGCGGATTCCACGCCGACGAAGTGGCCGAAGTGCGCCTCCGCGGCCACCGAATCAGCTCAACAATGATTCGTCGACTACTCAAGACGGGCAGGGTGAACCTGGCTCGAAGGATGCTCGGCCGGCCCTACGGCATTGAAGGCGTCATCATCCGCGGACGCGGGGTCGGTCGCGAGCTACTCTACCCGACCGCCAATCTCGAGGTTGAGAATCGCGTGCTCCCGACTGATGGAGTCTATGTCACACTCACTTCGGTTGACGGTGTCTGGCGGCGCAGCGTGACCAACATCGGGAAGCGCCCGACTTTTGGGGGTGATCCGGAATCCAGGGTCGAGACTCATTTAATCGACTTTGATGAAGACCTCTACGGGAGGACGATCCGGGTGCGTGTTCTACACCGACTGCGCGGCGAGCAGAAGTTCTCGAGCATTGATGATCTGAAAGCTCAGATAACCCTCGATCGGGCGCGAGCCGTCCGGTACTTCAGCTCTGGATTTGTGCGGCGGAATCTGAGGTTTGTTTAAGCCCAGTCAGTCGCAGAGAATCCCCCGCAGAACGCAACATAACCTCTTTGCAAGGCGTATAATGGGTGTCGTCGAGGCGCTGTAAATCTCGCCGGTTGGATGGGAACGGCAATGAGGATCAACTGATGTCACTTGCTGAAAGAGAATTGGACCGAATCGACGTGGCGCCGCGTCTAATAGAGCCCGTCGCGGTGGCCAGAGACTCAGCGGACGCGGACGTGGCCCGTTACAATCCGCGCGAAGACATCGCTGGCCATGGGGTGCGTGGATATCTCCGCGCGTTTCAGATCATCTGGACCTTCGCGATCTATCATCTCTTTGTCTATTCCTATCATCGCGGCTGGTTTATCGGCAGAAAGGATGAGTCGGAGGAAAAGCACCTGCAGTGGCAGGCAGCCTGGCTTAGTCGCCAACTGCTGAGGCTGGGACCGACATTCATCAAGATCGGACAGTCCATTTCGACCCGCGCGGATCTGCTGCCGCTTGCGTACATCAAGGAGTTAAGCAAGCTTCAGGACTCAGTGCCGAGTTTTCCGCGGGCTGAGGCGATGGCGACGATCGAGTGTCAGTTGGGCAACACCCTGGCCGCACTCTACTTCGAGATCGAGCCAGAACCAGTGGCGGCCGCCTCGCTTGGCCAGGTCTACCGCGCGCGTCTTCATTCTGGAGAGCAGGTTGCGGTCAAGGTTCAGCGCCCGCATCTGGCCGAGAAGATCAACTTTGATCTCGCTGTCCTTCGTCTGATCGCACGCTTCATGCTTCGCTTCCCACGTTTGACCCGGGGTGTCGACTGGGAGGGGACGATCGATGAGTTCGCTTCGGTCATCTTTGAGGAGATGGATTACGTCAAGGAGGGTCGTAACGCCGAGACCTTCCGGCGCAACTTCCAGAAGTGGCGCGAAGTCTACGTCCCGACGATACACTGGTCGCACTCTTCACTGCGGGTACTGACGATGGAGTTCATCGACGGCACCAAGGTGCTTGATCTCGACGCCCAGCGAGAGCGCGGAATCGATCCGCCGGAGATCGTCAAGTTGGTCGCGCGTACCTACCTCAAGCAGCTGCTGGAGGACGGGTTTTTCCACGCCGACCCACATCCAGGCAATCTGCGGATAATGGCTGATGGGCGGCTTGCGTTTTTTGACTTTGGGATGGTTGGCCGGATCACACCGCAGTTGCAGAGCGCGATGATCGATGCCTTCTTTCACATCGTTGAGCGGGACGTGAGAGGACTGACCGAGGATCTCGTCAAGCTCAACTTCCTCGCGCCGGGGATTGACTTCAATCTCATCAGACCGGTTGTCGAGCAGCTCTTCTCCGACTATCTCAACCTTCGGCTAGGTGAAGTGCGGTTCAAGGAGCTGACTTACGATCTCGCCCAGGTCATGTATGAACACCCGTTCAGAATTCCCGCGAACTTTACCTATATCATCCGTGCGATCATGACTCTTGAGGGAATCGGGATTGCCATGGACCCGAACTTCAGCTTCTTCGATGTCGCCAAACCCTTTGCCAAGGAGTTTATGCTGAAACGCGAAGGACGCGCGATCAGAGACCAACTGCTCAAGCGGTTGCTTTACGGAGAAACCACCCAGATTCAGTGGGGTAAGGCCTGGAAGCTCGCGAAGATAGCTTTCAAGATGTACTACGACACTCTCGTGCAGGGACTCTCAACACCGTCCTTACCATCCTCTAGCCCGCGAAGCTCCGTTTCTGAACCGCGCAAGTTGCTCAGATAGTGCTCTTCCAAGGTCGCTTCAATGAACATGACAATCCGCTGTCTCACGGCCATCGGAGCATGACTTACGTTTTTCTCGTGATCGGACCCTCTTGCTCCAGGAATCACCTTCGCGGCTGACGGGATGCTAGAATGGCGGAATGACCGGCGACGCCGTGGGAATCAAAGAGAAGGACTATCTGATCTTCGACGGAGACTGCGGGGTCTGTACTCGATCGGCAGAGATTTGCGCGCGGATCGATAGCGGCAAGCTCTTTGAAATCGTCCCCTTTCAACTTATCTCCGAGGGCGAGCTCGGCCGCTTCGGGCTCGACCACCAGAAATGCAGTGGTCAGATGCAGGTCATCACTTCGCATGGTCGGGTCCACGGCGGCGCCTTTGCAATCAACTACTTTCTCTTCAAACACGAGCCCTGGAGCGTGCTCGTTCTTATCATCTACGTTATCCCGGTTCTTCTCCTTCTCGAAGTGATCGGATACAGAATGGTTGCCCGGTATCGTGCACGCCTCTCGCAATTGCTGGGTCTGCCTGCCTGCCGCATCGAGGAGCAGTAATTATGTCGATCAGAGACTCATCGAACGTTACCTCCAGGACGATTGAATTCGCTCGGGATGTCATTCTCCGCAATGGCGCCGTTCTGCGTCTCCGAGAACTGCAGGAGAGTGACCGCAACGGGCTGCTCGGCCTGTTCAGTCGCTGCTCCCCAGGGTCGATTCGTTACCGGTTTCTGCGTCTCATCACCGAATTGCCAGATTCGCTCCTTGATCAACTTGTCATGGTCGATGGAACCAGGCACGTTGCCCTGGTTGTCGTCCAGGGCGACGAGCAGGAGGAACAGATAGTTGGCGTTGGGCGTTACTACGCGCTGGACAAGCAACCGCAGGTCGCAGAGGTCTCCTTTCTTGTCGAAGACCAGATGCAGAGGCGCGGTATCGGGACGATCCTGTTGGACTGTCTGGCTGAGATCGCGCGGAAGCACGAGATCAACCGATTCGCCGCTGATGTACTCGCAGACAACCGAACGATGCTTTCCGTTTTTCGCAAAGCCGGGTATGCCGTTTCATCCAACGTCAGCTACGGGGTCACCCACCTGGAGTTTCCGATAGCCGCCAATGAGGTGGCTGAGAATCGCAGGGACGCTCAGGAGATGGAGGCGGAGGGCGCTTCTCTGCGTGCGGTCTTCGCTCCCCAATCGATCGCCGTCATTGGCGCGGGGAGGGATCCAGCATCGGTCGGAGGCGCCCTCTTTCGCAATCTTCTGAAGTGGGCCTCATCCGGTGCGATCTATCCGGTTCATCCCACCGCACGGTCAATCGCAGGGGTCAGAGCATATGCAGATGTCAAGGAACTTCCGGAAGTACCCGAGCTCGCCTTCGTCGTCGTTCCTGCTTATGCAGTCGTCGACACCGCGCGTCAATGTGCCACGGTTGGAGTGAGAGCTCTGTGCGTGATCTCCGCGGGCTTCGCTGAGATAGGCGCTGCGGGAAGTGCCCTCCAATCAGAACTGTTGGATGTCTGTCGGCGGTCAGGCATGCGACTTGTCGGGCCTAACTGCATGGGCATCGTCAACACGTCGCCAGAAAGCCGCATGCTCGGAACGTTCGCGCCAGTCGAACCGCCGCGCGGAAATGTCGCCATGAGCTCGCAATCAGGAGCTCTCGGCCTGGCACTCATGGCCCAGGCAGGACAACTCGGTCTCGGCATCTCATCGTTTGTCAGTGTCGGGAACAAGGCCGATGTCTCGGGAAACGATTTGCTCCAGTATTGGGAATCCGACGAGGCAACTGGTGTCATCCTCCTCTACCTTGAGAGCTTTGGTAACCCGCACCGCTTTGCACGTATCGCGCGCCGGGTCTCGAGGGCAAAACCGATCGTCGCGGTGAAGTCCGGTCGGACGCCTGCGGGGGCCCGCGCCGCTTCGAGCCACACAGCCGCACTTGCCAACTCAGACCGCGCGGCCGACGCCCTCTTCGCGCAGACAGGGATAATCAGGGTCGAGACCTTGTCCGATTTCTTTTCAGTCGCACGACTTCTCGCCTCTCAACCCATACCTCGCGGCCATCGGCTCGGCATTCTGACCAATGCTGGTGGCCCGGCGATTCTCGCGGTCGACGCGGCCGAGGCGAGGGGTCTTGACGTCTCCGAGCTTGCGAAATCGACCCAGGATCGGCTCCGAGAAGTAGTTGTGGGTGCGGCCTCGGTCGCCAACCCGGTGGACATGGTCGCGAGCGCCTGCCCTGACAGTTACCGGGCATGTCTCGAGATTCTCTGCGACGATCCAGATCTCGACACTCTGCTGATCATCTACATACCACCGCTGCTGACGCCCTCATCGGAAGTCGCCAAAGCCATCAGCGAGGTTCTTGGCGCCAGACAAGACCTCGAGAAGACCGTCGTCGCCGTCTTCCTCGATCCACACTCTCCTCTCGTCTCGATCCCCACTGCCGGAACTTCCGTTCCGGTCTACGCCTTCCCCGAGGGTGCTGTCGCCGCCCTCAGTTCCGCTGTTCGGTATGGCGTCTGGCGCTCGTCCCCGCCTGGTAATCGAGTCGAAATACCGATCGATCACGAAGCGATCAGCGAAGTATTGGGGCGTCATCCTCAAGGGGGCTGGCTGCCACAAACCGATGTCTCGCGCCTGCTCCGAGCAGTCGGCGTCGAGACACTCGCAGCGACTCTGGTGCGCTCAGCTGATGAGGCGCTCGTTGCCGCGCGGTCTATTGATTCACCGGTAGCCATGAAGGTAGCCCAGCCCGAGGTGCTCCACAAATCAGATGTTGGGGGAGTCATTCTCAACATCGATCCGCCCAACGCAGGAGCCGCCTTCGAGCAGCTTGCCGATCGCTTGTCAGAACACGGCATGACGCTCGAGGCTGCGAGTATCTCACCCATGGTCAAAGCGGGCGTCGAGGTTCTCGCCGGGATCACTCTTGACCCGGTCTTTGGTCCTCTTGTCGCCTTCGGAACCGGCGGATACCTCGTCGAATTTGTCGATGATGTGGTCTTTCGCATCGTTCCACTGACAGACCGTGATGCAAGGGAAATGATCCAGTCGACGCGAGCGGAACGACTGCTGAAGGGCTACCGCGGCTCCCCCCCCGCCGACGTAGCCGCGATCGAGAAGCTCCTGCTCCAGCTTGGAGCTTTGGTGGAGGCCGCCCCCCGTATCGTTGAAGTAGATCTCAACCCCGTCGTCGTTCACCCGCGCGGTGAGGGGATCACAACGATTGATGCTCGCGTGCGCCTCGGTCCAATCTGATGCGACACCTTGATATACCTTGAACATGCTCAGAGCTTCACGCACGCGAGGGACCATCTCAGTCGTGGCGGTCCTTTTCGCCCTCCTGCTCGGTTGTTGGCCAGGAGCGCCGGTCGCGGACGCGACAAAGAGGAGGTCGCAGAAAACCGCTTCCAAGCCGCGCACGGCCCGAAAGCATCGCCCCTCAAAAAAGCAACACAGACCGCGATCGTATGTCAGGCATGACGACTTGCCTGGACCCCTTGCGATTCAGGATGCAGAGCAACGCCTTTATGATCTGGGTTACTGGACCGGCCCGATAGATGGGAAGGCTGATGAGTCTTTCCTGTCTGCGCTGATCGCGTTTCAAAAGGTGACGGGGCGGCCGCGAACCGGAACGCTGTCGAGGTTAGAGCGAGCCGCAGTCATGAGGGCGAGCCGGCCCGATCCCCTGGAAAAGGGGGGAGCCCATATCGAAGTCGACTTGCGCCGACAAGTTCTCTTTGCTGTCGATGACCAGGGGATGGTGACGACGATCCTGCCCGTCTCGACAGGAAGCGGTCAAGACTTCTTTGCTGAAGGATTCGAGCGTACCGCGACTACGCCGACGGGCAGGTTCACCATTCAGGGTAAAGTTGAGGGCTGGAAGAAGAGCGCGCTGGGCCGTCTTTACTATCCAAATTACATCATCGGCGGAATCGCAATTCACGGATATCCGTCCGTTCCGGCAAAGCCCGCAAGCCACGGTTGTATCCGCATCCCGATGTTCGCGGCAAAGGAGTTCAGCAGTCTTTTCCCGGTCGGGACTACCGTCATCGTTCACGACGGCAAGCCCTCTGCAGAGTCGGCTGCGATGTCGAAGAGCTCAGGCGGCCAGGAACCCTGAACGGCCTGACCATCCAGCTCGACAGACATCGTCATCTATTTCTCACCCAGAATCCGCGATTTCGTCGGCGCTCGCCGCAGCCCGAACCGCACGACACCATGCTTGTGGATATGCGCCATCGCTTCGTCAACGGAATCGGTGATCAGCAACAGATCGAGGTCGGCTGCACTGATGGTGCGCTCCTGTTCCATCGTTTTCAGGAGGCCACGCAACTGTGCATAGTACTCATATCCCATAATCACCACCGGGAAGTTGCGGATCTTTCCCGTCTGGATCAGCGTCATGGCCTCGAACAGCTCATCCATGGTCCCGAGCCCGCCCGGCAGGACGACAAACGCGTACGAGTACTTAACCAGCATCAGCTTGCGCACAAAGAAGTAGCGGAATTCGACCCAACGATCGAGGTAGGGGTTAGGATCCTGCTCCTTGGGGAGGCGAATGTTGCATCCAATCGACACTCCGCCGGCCTCGCGCGCACCGCGATTCGCCCCTTCCATAATGCCGGGGCCACCTCCAGTCATGACCGTGAAGCCCATCTCGGAAAGAGCACCACCGACCCGCCGGGCGAGGTCGTAGTACCGATGATCCTGCTCGAAGCGGGCGGAGCCAAAGACAGTGACGCACGGGCCGACAAAGTGTAGCGCGCGAAAGCCACGAATACACTCGATCATGATCCGGACGACTGTCCAGAGTTCGTCGATTCGTGACTTGGGACCTTCGAGAAGAAATCGCTCCCCGTGCGGCCTGATGGGAGGGTCGTCGCCAAGTGGCGTAGACGGCGGCGGCTTGAGCTCACTAACCATTAGAAAGATAGCCGGTTCAGACGAAAACGACCGTCTGAGAGTTGGGAATCTCGAACCGGTGACGGCAGCGAGAATTTGGACAAAAGATCACGTCGTCAACTCGCACGAGATAATCCCGCGCCTTGGCAAACTTTGCCCGATCATACTCGCCGGCTCCCCGCGGGAGTTCCTTCTTCTTCGATCGGCGCAGCCAACGAATCTGGAACTCCGATGATTCGCGGCATTTTGGGCACGAATACGTTGCCCGTTTTGTCTCTGGCTTCTCGGTGTAATAGTCACGCTCATCCATAGCGCAAGTATAACTCTGACAGCGCCATCCGCGGAAGATCAAAATCATGATCTGTCCGGAGTCTCATGGCACGCCGGCACGAAAGGACTCCGATCTCTGGCTTCGCCTCCCCATCTCAGCATGACGCGGCGGCGATGGGCGCTTTTTTCGCTCGCTTTGGTAGGGATCACGGTTTTTCATTAGAATCTTCAATTTACAGTATCAGGCGGGCCACTTGACGGGTCGCGATCAGATGCATAGAATCAGTTTCTTTGCTATGTCCCTCGGTCTGCAGGAAGACCGCCATGACTCATTAATTGGTAGTTGCGGAGGCAGGCTTGATTGAAGTTGAGCACCTAACGAAGAGCTACGGCCAGTCGCTGGCCGTCAACGACATCTCCTTTAAGGTCGAACGTGGCGAAATTCTGGGCTTTCTGGGTCCAAACGGCGCCGGCAAGACCACAACGATGCGCATCCTGACAGGCTATCTGCCGGCGACGAGCGGTTCGGTCCGTGTCGCGGGGTTCGACGTCGCGGACCAGTCGATCGAGGTCAGAAGACACATCGGTTATCTCCCCGAGACGCCGCCGCTTTACCCTGAGATGACCGTCCGCGGGTTCCTCGAATTCGTCGCTCGGATCAAGGGAGTCCCGGCGGCGGATATCTCCAGACGGGTTGATGAAGCACTTCGTCTGGCGACGCTCGAAGATCGGGCCAACGAGCTCATCAAGAGGCTCTCCCGTGGGTTCCGGCAGCGCGTTGGCATCGCGCAGGCAATTGTTCACAACCCTGATGTCGTCATTCTCGACGAGCCGACTGTCGGGCTCGACCCGAAGCAAATTATTGAAGTACGCAAACTGATCAAGGGGCTGGCGAAGGATCACACGGTGATTCTCTCGACTCATATCCTGCCTGAAGTCAGTATGACCTGCGATCGCGTCGTGATCATCCACAAGGGCCGCATCGTCGCGGTCGATACGCCCGAGAATCTGACCAATCAGGTGAAGGGTGGCGAGCGCGTTCATCTTGAGGTGCGTGGGGAAGAGCAGAAACTTCGGTCGATCCTCGAGGGACTTGAGGGAGTCGAGCGAATCGAGATTGGATCGAGTTCCGACGCGGCACCCCTTTCGGCAACGATCGAGAGTCAGCGGGGACTCGATCTTCGCTCGCGGATTGCGACGAGCGTCGTCAATGGGGGGCTCGAACTGGTCGAGCTGCGCGGGGTCAGCCTGAGCCTTGAGGAAATCTTCCTCCAGCTGACAACCGAAGAGAAGCCAACTGACCAGGAGAGTCAGTGATTTCGTAGGCGCCCGTGAAAGTGCCCCTGCCTCCGTAGCGCGGGCGATTCATCGAGGCCTGGTCCGTAATTCCTGGAGGTTACTGGATGAAAGGCATTCTTGCCATTTATCGGCGTGAGATGAGCAGCTACTTTGTCTCGCCGATTGCGTACATTGTCATCGGCTTTTTCCTTCTCATCACTGGCTATTTCTTCTACAACATCCTCTCGATCTTTATCGAGCGGCAGATGATGATGGCGATGCAGGCACAACGCATGGGTGGTCCGACCGAGATGGATGTGCCGGGGGTAGTTCTCCGGAATTTCATGAGCATCGTCAGTACGATCATTCTCTTCATGATCCCAATGCTGACCATGGGTGTCTATGCTGAGGAACGGAAGCGCGGGACGATGGAGATGCTCATGACATCGCCGATCACTGAACTTCAGATTGTGCTGGGCAAGTTCCTTGCCGCGTTCACGCTCTTCGCAATCATGCTGGTGCCGACATTCATTTATCAGCTGATCATGGGGCAGTACAGTGACCCAGGGCTGCCGTGGAAGGTAATGTGGTCAGGTTATCTGGGGATCATCCTTCTTGGGGGCGTTCTCGTGGCGCTCGGCTCGTTCATTTCTTCTTTGACTGAGAATCAGATCATCGCCGCGGTCATCACGTTTGTCGTCTTTCTGCTTCTTTGGGTTCTCGATATGGGAGCTCGTGGGGCGAGTACGACGATGGGTGAGATCCTGCAGTACTTTTCCATCCTCCGTCATTTCGATGATTTCTCGCGGGGTGTCATCGACACTTCGAGCGTTGTCTTCTATCTTTCGTTGACCGGCCTCGGACTTTTCCTGACGCTTCGAACCCTTGATTCAATGCGGTGGAGAAGAGCCTAAGCCATTTTGTTTTTCTGATCTCGATTATGAAAGTAAACCGTCAAGAAGCCTTTAACATCGCCGGTTATCTCGGCGCTGCGTTCCTCATCGCCGGGTACGTTCGCTACTCGGTTCAGGAAGTGTGGAGCAAGTGGGAGATCGGACTGGTGTCGGTGGGTGGCGTCCTCCTACTTGCCAGCCTGGCAGTCAACTTCCAAACCATGATCGGATATTTCCGAAGCCGAACCGGACGCCTTGGAACCAACACTGCCCTGTTGACCCTTGCGGTCATCGGTATCTTTGGCCTGGTCAACTATCTCGGGTTTAGACATCACAAGCGCATCGACGTCACGTCCGAGAAGCTCTACAGCCTCTCCGACCAGACGCGAAAGATCGTTGCGGGCCTGCAAAAGGACGTCAAGATTGTCAGGTTTGACAAGGAGGACGACCCCGCGCTGCGAGACCAGATGACCGAGTTTCGCGATCTGAGCAAGCGACTGACCTACGAGCGGGTCGACCCGCAGGTCAAGCCCGAGGTGGCGAAACAGTATCAGGCAACTCGCATGGGCGAAGTAGTGGTTGCCTCTGGCAGTCGAATCGAGCGGCCGCCGGGAACGAGCGAGCAGGAGTTGATAAACGCGATCCTGAAGGTCACGCGCGAGTCGCTAAAGGCCGTCTGCTTTCTCGAGGGACATGGCGAAAAGGCGCTCTCTGAGTCCGAAGGCGAAGGCTATTCGACAATCGACGCCAATCTCAAGAAGGAGAACTACGAGACAAAGGCGATCAATCTGGTAACGACGGATAAGGTGCCGACGGAATGCGCGGTGCTTGTCGTCGCGGGGCCAAAGAAACCGCTCCTTCAACCGGAAGCAGCGATGATCGGCAAGTACCTCGAGACTGGTGGCAAGGCGCTATTGCTTCTCGATCCCGACACGGACCCGCAACTGACTGAGGTCCTCAAGACCTGGAACGTGGACCTCGGCAACAATACTGTCATCGATGTCAGCGCGGCGGGTCAGATGTTTGGTGGTGGTCCGTACGCTCCCTTGGTCATGGCTTATGGTCAACACCCGATCACGAAGGACTTTGTGCGGACGATGACGATCTACCCATTTGCCCGGTCGGTCAAAACCGGTGCAGCGACTGGGTCTGGCGTGACCGGAACGGTACTCCTGACGACATCGGAGGCCAGCTGGGGCGAGTCGGAGATGAAGGCCAACGTCGCGGCCAAGTACGACGATGGCAAGGATCTGAAGGGACCCGTCACGCTCGGTGTCGCTGTCAGCAAGTCAGTCGCTGAGAAGGAGGCGCGTTTGGTGGTGATTGGGGATTCGGACTTTGCCTCGAATCGCGCAATCGGTTTCCAGCGCAATGGCGATCTGTTTCTCAATTCGGTCAATTGGCTGGCACAGGACGAGGACCTGATCTCGATTCGTCCGAAGAGCCAGACAAACCGCCGCGTCGACCTCTCAGCAAGCC
>JANNRD010000366.1:0-4863 GCA_031401095.1 Acidobacteriota bacterium | reverse complement strand
ATAAGGAACAACGACGCATCAAAGCGACGCCCTTCATCGCGTGTCTAATGAGGATCCCGACATGTCAGCGCTCCAAAGCAACGAACAACAGGCCTTGCTTCAGGAGCTATACGACCAGATGGAGCCTGAAGGCCTAACCCCTTTGTGGGAGGTGCTACACGCGCTGGTTTTGAACGAACCGAGCAGCCCAGCAGTGGTCCACAAATGGTCCTACGCAAACATGCGCGAATATCTGATGCGCGCGGGCGATTTAATTTCGGCAGAACAAGCCGAGCGCCGCGTGCTGATCCTTGAGAATCCCGGGCTCAAAGGCCAGTCTGCGATCATCCCTAGCCTCTATGCCGGTTTGCAACTTATTCTACCTGGTGAGATTGCCCCGTGCCACCGCCACACCCAGTGCGCGCTTCGTTTTGTATTGGAGGGTAACGGCGCACACACAACGGTGGATGGCGAGAAGGCGATAATGCGGCCGTTTGATCTAGTGCTGACGCCTAACATGCAATGGCATGATCATGGCAACCCGACGAACGGGCCGATGATATGGCTTGATGGCCTCGATATCCCCACGGTGCGACTATTCGATGCCTCCTTTGCAGAGCGCCTGCCTAAGAAAGTGCATCCTGAAACTGCACCTGCTGGCGATACGCTGAATCGTTATGGTGCGAACCTTCGACCATTGAAGGGATCAAAGGCCGACCGGCGCCCGTCGCATCAGCCGTTGTTCCATTATCCATTCGAAAAATGGCGCAAAAGCCTGACCGAAATGGCAGCACATTCTGAAATCGACCCGCATCTTGGTCACGCGCTGGAGTTCATCAATCCCGCAGATGGTGGCCCGGTCATGCCGACAATTTCGGCGCATGTCCGGCTAATTCCGGCGGGCTTTGAAACCGCGCCGCGCCGTTCAACCGATGGCACCGTATTCGTCGTTGTCGAAGGTGAAGGCACTGCCTTGATCAATGGCGAAGAACACCGTCTGTCTGAGCGCGATGTGGTTGTTGTACCGTCCTGGAACGAAGTCCGACTCTCGGCTTCGAACGACTTAATGCTCTTCGCCATGTCTGACAAAGCGACGCAACAAAAACTCAATCTCTATAAGGAATATTGTGCGTGACACTTCTGTTTGAACCTCAGTTACCCGTGCTCGCCAAAACCAGCGGCGGTGATGATTTTCCCGTGCGCCGTATTTTTTGCGTCGGACGAAACTATTCCGAGCACACCCGCGAGATGGGGTTTGATCCGGACCGCGAGCCACCATTTTTCTTTACCAAATGGGCCGAGACTGTAGTGCCGTCGGGATCGACCATCGCCTATCCGCAGGGCACGCAGAATTTCCATTTTGAGGCAGAACTGGTCGTCGCTATAGGAACAGGGGGCCGCAATATCGCCCGCGAAGCCGCGAACGACCACATCTTTGGCTATGCCTCCGGCCTCGACATGACACGCCGCGATTTGCAGCTGATCGCCCGCGACAAAGGACGTCCTTGGGACACCGGCAAAAATGTTGAGCAGTCTTGCCCCCTTGGCCTAATCCATCCGGTAAGCGAGGTCGGCCATATTGGAAGCGGCGCGATAACACTGACGGTAAATCGCGAAACCAAACAGTCCTCTAACATTAGCGATCTGATCTGGCCCGTGGAGGATGTCATCGTCTTCCTCTCTGCACTTTACCGGCTTGAGCCAGGCGACCTGATTTACACGGGCACGCCCGCTGGCGTTGGCGCTGTGGTGCCCGGTGATAAGATGGTTGTAGGCATTGACGGTTTGAGTTCTACCGAGATTACGGTCGGACCTCTCGCGAATGACTGAGCAAACAAAGCTCCACGGGTTCTTTCGCTCAAGCGCAACCTATCGAGTTAAAATTGCGCTGGCGATGAAAGGGCTTAGCTTTGAATATTTGTCCTACAGTCTGCGCGACAAGGAACAGCTAGCCCCCACCTTTCTGGCGCTTAACCCGCAAGGGTTGGTGCCTGCGCTGGAGATGGACGGGGCAGTTCTTACCCAGTCGCTAGCAATCTGTGAATATCTAGACGAGCTGCGCCCCACGCCCGCTTTACTTCCAAACGACCCGCTGACGCGCGCGAAAGTCCGGGCCGCTGCCTATGTTATCGCCTGCGATGTGCATCCGGTGCAAAACCTGAAAATCCTGAACCGGTTGCGGGCATTGGGACATGCTGACGAGGTAATCGAAACATGGGCACGTACAACTATTGAAGAGGGTCTGGCGGCCTATGAAGAGCTGCTTCCGGAAGAGGTGGGAGCGTTCAGCTTTGGCGATACGCCCACTCTCGCTGACATCTGCCTTGTGCCTCAGCTATTGAATGCGCGGCGTTTTGGTGTTGAGTTAAACTCGGATCGGATTTTGGCGATTGAGTCGGCTTGTTTGGGGTTGGAGGCGTTTCAGCCTCTTAGCGAAAAATAAGCCAGGGCAGCACTGTTGCACCGCCCTGTTGCTTGATTATACCGGATAGCCTTGATCGCTTGGCTCGATCGTTATCCACTTCAATTCGGTAAATTCGTCGATCACCGCGCGGCCATCGAAACGGCCATAGCCGCTGTTCTTCATGCCGCCATAGGGAGCCTGCGGTTCGTTTGCCACAGTCGCGCCGTTGACGTGGACATGGCCAGCATCGATCTGGCGCGCGACGTTGAACGCGCGGTGGGCGTCGCGTCCGAAGACCGCGGCGGCTAGTCCATAATCGGTGTCATTAGCCACGCGAATTGCTTCGTCGACGCCTTTCACGCGCACCACGGTAGTGACAGGTCCGAACGTTTCTTCATCGTAAATGGTCATGCCGGGTTTGACATGATCTACAATGGTCGCGGGCATCATCACGCCGTCGGCGTGGCCGCCCACAACGATCGTAGCACCCTTAGCGATGGCATCGTCGAGCATGGCGTTGATACGGGGGCCAGATTTCCCGTCGATCATCGGGCCGATGACGCAGCCAGGGTTGGCGCAAGGGTCGCCAGCGGGCAGTGCAGCTGCGCGGGCGACGAATTTGGCGACGAATTCATCTGCGACGGCTTCATCTACAACGAAGCGCTCGGTCGACATGCAAATCTGGCCTTGATAAAGGAACGAACCGAAGATGGCGGCATTTACTGCCCCATCAATATCGGCATCGTCGAGCACGACAAATGGAGCCTTCCCACCCAGTTCGAGCAGGCAACGCTTCAGATTTCGTCCAGCAGTTTCGGCAATAATCCGGCCAACACGGGTAGAACCGGTGAAATTCACACGGCGGATCGCGGGATGCGAGATCAGTGCATCAATAATCTCGGCTGCGTCATCGGGTGCATTTACGACAAAGTTGAGCACCCCCTCGGGCAGGCCTGCTTCGATAAACGCGTCGGCGACTAGCGCATGCGTCTTTGGGCTCATCTCGGATGCACGAAAGACAACAGTGTTGCCGCACGCGATCGGATAAGCAATCGCGCGGCAGGCCAGGATGATCGGGCCATTCCATGGAACGATGCTGAGGATCGCGCCAACCGGCTGGCGCAGTGTCATCGACAGCGTGCCCGGCTTATCAGTCGGGATGGTCTCGCCCTGAATTTGTGTAGTAAGCGATGCGGCCTCGCGGATTAGTCCAGCGGCAGCCATTACGTTGAACCCGCCCCACAGGCCCGATGCACCAACTTCAGCGGCCATGGCAGCTGAGATTTCGCCAATCTTGGCTTCCAGTTTGTCCGCCGCGGCATTGAGGATTTTGCGGCGATCGGTCGGCCCGGTTTGTGACCAGCTTTTGAATGCTTCGCCTGCTGACGCGGCGGCACGATTCGCATCAGCAACGCTGGCAGCAGCGGCTCGAGTGACGGTTTCGCCACTGACAGGATTGCGCCGCTCAAAAGTTTTGCCACCATCGGCATCGACCTGCCGGTTATCGATCAGCAGCTGAACATCCATGTCTCTCTCCTAGGATTTTTTGTTTCTCGATTCGACTCTAGCGGTCGGTCAGGTACAGCCCTAGCGCATTTTTTTGAATTGTATAATATGAAATCTGTTGCGCCAAATAAAATTCTGTGTGACGTGGCAAACAAAGGAGAGACAAAATGGGAATTCACACGAGTCGTGTGATCAAGGCTGCCATCGTCCGAGAAACGGGTGGGGCAATGTTGATCGAAGACGTAACGATCGGCCAACCGGCTGATGATGAAGTTCTGGTCCGTATAGTGGCGACCGGAATCTGCCATACCGACATTTCGGTTCGCGACCAGCTTCTACCGATGCCGCTGCCCGCCGTTCTTGGACATGAAGGAAGCGGCGTTGTCGAGGCGGTAGGCCGCTCCGTGACCAACGTCGCCCCCGGCGACCATGTAGTGATGAGCTACGCCTATTGCGGCTCTTGCGACCTTTGCCATTCAGGCCATCCAGCACACTGCGAGAATGTGTTGCCGCAGTGCTTTGGCGGCAGCCGCGCGGATGGTTCAACCGGCATCACCGATTCTACTGGTACGCCTATCCACGATCATTTCTTCGCCCAATCTTCGTTCGCGGAATACGCGCTGGCTAACATGCGCAACGTAGTGAAGGTGCCCAAGGATTTGCCTCTCGAACTGCTCGCTCCTTTGGGCTGCGGCTTACAAACAGGAGCTGGCGCGGTGCTGCAGGCACTGAAGGTGAAGCCGGGCTCGTCTTTCGTAGCCTTTGGCCTCGGAGCGGTCGGCCTGGCTGCGGTCATGGCCGCAAAAATCGCTGGAGCTACCAAGGTTATCGCGGTGGACATCAATCCCGAACGGCTGAAAATGGCCGCCGAATTGGGTGCAACGCACACGATCGACGCCAAAGAAGCCGACCCAGTCGCCAAGATTGGCGAAATCACGGGCAAAGGCGCAGACTTTTCGTTGGAGGCCAGTGGC
>JANNRD010000365.1:0-13753 GCA_031401095.1 Acidobacteriota bacterium | reverse complement strand
GCCGCGCCCCCTCAACCGCCCCTTGAGGCTCCTTTGATATCGAGCTTTACAAAGCAAAGTACTCTGCACTAGTATAACCTGGTCTCAAACCCGTGGAAGACTGGCCGCTCCAATTTGACGGGAAGGAGAGGGAAGAACTATGGATTTTCTTCAAGGCTGGCATGACTACTTTGTCGCGAACTCTCTCAAGGGCGACGAAGTTCCCTCCACCGAGCAAGCTCAACTGACTGATCAGGAAAAGCATCGAATCGAGAAGTCTATCGCCGCTTTCCAGCTTGGCGAGTACTCCGAAGGCAAAGGCCTGTTGAGGTCTGCCCGGTTGTTCGCAGAAGGGATCGGTAGTGAATACCTGGTGAGAATAACGAAGCTCTTCATTGCGGAAGAGCAGGCTCACGCAATGTTGTTGGCTCGATTCATGACCATTAACAACATCGAGTTAATAAGGAGACATTGGGCCGATATCGTCTTTAGGAGGATGAGAAAGAGTGTTGGATTTGAGCTATCCATCACCGTCTTGATTACTGCCGAGATCATCGCATTGGTCTACTACAAGGCTTTGCGAGCGAACACAAACTCCGATCATCTGCAGCGAATCTGCAACAAGATACTCGCCGACGAGGTTAACCACGTGAGGTACGAGTCAGAGCTGATCAACCGTATCCGGGACGGTAGGTCGAGGCCTTACAAGTCCACGATCAAGGTGCTGCACAAGTGGCTCTTCGTGGGTACAACGATAGTCGTTTACTCCAGTCACAGGGCTGTACTCAATTCGGGAGGGTATGGCCTTATCGGATTCTGGGAAGCGTGTTGGCTGGAATTCTCCGGCTGCTTTCATCCGAAGCGGCTTACTCAAACATCAGTTGACGCCTAACCTCCAACACACCGTCGTTACTTCAAACTACGGCCTCACGCAGGTGGCGATGTCTAACCGCGATCAAGTTCCTCGCGGATGAACTGTTGCTGTTGAGCTGGTGGATCGTGTAGGAACCCGTCGCCGGGCTGGCACTTTGCACCCTCCCGACATAACGCAGTTCCTGACGATCCGAGATAATCCCCTCGAGCCTTGGCCGCATGAATGTCCGCGCGCCCATGTTCCGCGGCTCTTCCTGCAACCACACCACCTCAACAGCATTCGCAAAGGAACCGATCCAATCGCGCAGCGCTTGCTCTGGAAAAGGATAGAACTGCTCAACCCGGAGAATGGCGAGCTTGCGCCAAACGCTGGCGAAAGCCCCACGACGGCTGAAGAAACCAAGGCTACGTTTCTGCGCGAAAGGCTGGCCGAAGAGAACTGTGGAGTCTGGTCGTTCCGTATCCGATTGCGGGGGAGTAGGGCCGGTCGTGAGGTATTCGGTGCGTCTCCCTGCCTGCCTCGAGCAAATGATCAACACTGGTCAACCGGGGAAACCATCTGTACCTTGGAGGTCGTCGAGTAGCGATTGCTTCTCCGGCGCGGCTGTTGCGTCTCTGCCGGGGGCGTACCGCGCAACGCCAGGTCCCCTCCCATCGACTGATCGCCTTCCTATGCAGCTGCGACCTGTTCCACGGCAGGTTTCACTGTCCCTCGGGCCATCAACTCAGAACAAATTCTTGACGACTTCATCGCTATCGAGATAGCCGAGCCGACACGCCTTGAAACGTAACGCAGTCGGGCGTTTTAGTGTCAACTCGCCGTTGTAAAGCAACCAATGCGTTCGCGGGCCGCTTTCTGTGGTATAGGCAATCGATGCGCCTTCTGTTGCAGAAGCCAGTTTCACCTTGATCGACGAACTGGTGATGCGCTCAGTTGCGGTTGGCACGGCAACCTGCTGCCAGACGCCGTGCGGGCGCATCCACTCGCGCAGTTCCGTTTCGGGAACGAGGCCAAGGTCATCGGTTTCCTTCTGCCATTTGTCCAGCTCAGCGCGCATCTGCTTGAGGATTGTCTGATGTCGTGGCGAAGTCGCAAGGTTCTCGATTTCGTGCGGGTCGGCAATCACGTCATAGAGCTCCTCTGCGGGCTTTTCAGGCGTCATAAATTGGAGCTGCACCGGAGTCAGCGCCTTGCCATAACGAGGGGAGAGCGCGTCGTGGTGCTCTTTATACAACCGCCGCCATTCTCTCATCGTTGGCATTTGTTCGAGATAGTCGAGATACTGAAAGTAAGGCCGGTCAGGGTGGAAGTTGCGAATGTAATGGTATTGCTTGTCCATGACCGAGCGGGCCATATCGTGGACTTCGTCCATGCGGTCCCGATGCGCAAAGGCGTAAGTGCGCGCGACTGTCTTTTGCGTGCCCAGAAATGGACGAGCCTGCATGTGAGCAGGAATCGAAACGCCGGCCAATGACAATGCCGTCGGGCCGAGATCGAACAGGCACACCAGCTCGTCATTGACAGTGCCCGGTTTGAGTTGATTTGGCCAACGCACAAGCAACGGCACGCGCAAGCCAGAGTCATAGACAAACCTCTTGCTTCGGGGAAGCCCGCGTCCGTGATCGCCCCAGAAAAAGACGATCGTGTTGTTGGCCAATCCGTCATCCTCAAGCTGCTTGAGTAGGTCGGCCACGAGGTAGTCCATCGCCGTCATGTTGTCGTAATAGCGCGCCCAATCCTTGCGTACGAGTGGCGTGTCGGGATAGTACGGCGGCAGCTTTGCCTTCGCCGGATCGTGAAATTGTTCTGGGCTGAGACGCGTGGTGTTTTTCCGGTACTGATCCTCCGGCGCGCGCACCTGACTTTCGTGTGTCACAACGATATTGAAGACGGCGAAAAAAGGCTGTGATTTGTCAGAGCGATTGCGCCAGTGCGCAGTATTGCTGGACTCGTCCCACACTGTATCCGGTGGCCTATTCGATGGCGGTGCCTCAAAGTTGTAGTCGGTCTTGGAATTATTCGTGCAGTAGTACCCAGCCGCGCGCAGATACTCGGTGAAAGCCTTAACGCCAGCGGGCGGTACGGCCTTCGAGCGCATGTGCATCGAGCCAATCGTGGTTGCATACATCCCGGTGATGATGGCCGAGCGCGATGGGGCACAAACCGGCGCCGTCGCAAAGGCGTTGGTATATCGCACACCTTGCGCCGCGAGCCGATCGAGATTGGGGGTGATGGCATACTCATCGCCGTAGCTGCCCAAATCCGGGCTGATGTCTTCCGTCGAAATCCAGAGAATATTAGGGTGTGAGCTTGTCACCTGCGCTTGCAACCGGCCTGGCAGGTAAATAGCGCACCAGACAAACAACCCGATGAAAGGCCAGAGCGCCGTCTTTCTCATTACTGAACCTTACCCTCTCCCGAAAGTTGAGCTTGGTTTGACCCCGGGTTGAATAATGGACGTTCGCGGCGCGCCGTTGTCCTCGCCGAAGAACACTCCGAGTGGCCGTCGAGCCGTCTTGGTGTCAGGTTGTTGGTAATCGCACGCTGGTTCCATCTGGCAAAGACCGCCTTGCCAGTCGGGTCGCTTGCATCTACTCGCGATCGAGTGCTTCTTGAATAAACTGCTGCTGTTCGAGTTGGTGGATCGTGTAGGAACCCGTCGCCGGACTCGCACTTTGCGCCCGTCCCACATATCGCAGGTCCTGGCTGTCCGAGATAATCCCCTCGAGTCGCGGGCGCATGAATGTCCACGCGCCCATGTTCTGCGGCTCTTCCTGCAACCACACCACCTCAACAGCATTCGCAAAGGAACTGATCCAATCGCGCAGCGCTTTCTCTGGAAACGGATAGAACTGCTCAACCCGGAGAATCGCGATCCCTTCCCTTCCGCCCTTCTCCGCCTCATCCTTCAAGTCGTAGTAGACCTTTCCGCTACACAACACCAGACGCTTGATGGCGTCGCTCTCAGCCACCTCATCGGCCATGACTGGCCGGAACCCTCCGCCGGTGAACTCGTCGATCGCCGAGGTGGCTTGGGGCAGACGCAGCAGGCTCTTCGGGGTCATGACGACCAGTGGTCGCGCCATCTCCTGCTTCATTTGCCGTCTCAAGACGTGGAAGTATTGAGAAGGAGTCGAGGGATAGACGACCTGGAGATTGTTTTCGGCACACAATTGAAGAAACCGCTCGAGACGTGCGCTCGAGTGTTCCGGACCCTGGCCCTCGTAACCGTGAGGCAGAAGTAAGACCAGCCTCGAACGCTGTTTCCACTTGTCCTCCGCTGACGAGATGAACTGATCGATGATGACTTGAGCTCCGTTGCCGAAATCGCCGAACTGCGCCTCCCACATCGTCAATGTGTTCCCGGCGATGACCGCGTATCCGTGCTCGAAACCCAGCACGGCAGCTTCGGAAAGCGAGCTGTCAAATATCTCAAGCCTCACGCCCTTGCTCGCAAGAGCCTCGAGGGGGACCCACGGATGGCCGGTTCGAGTGTCGTAAAGCACAGCGTGCCTCTGACTGAAGGTGCCGCGGCCGCTGTCCTGGCCGGAGAGGCGGACTGAAACTCCTTCGAGAAGCAACGAACCATAGGACAGACCTTCGGCGAAACCCCAATCGATGGGCAACTCTCCCGAACCCATCTTTGTTCGTCGACCCATCTGACCGACCATCTTCGGGTTGAGGTTAAAGCCGTGCGGAACGACTCCCAACACCCGCGAGATCTGATTTATCTGCTCGCGCTCGACTGGTGTCTGAACGACTTCCGATCCATCATCCTCGGGCCTCACCTCCGGCAGTTGAGTCACCTTCTTCTGCCGCGCGACTATCTCCTTCGCAGCGAGCAGAGCATTCTCCAGTCGCCGCCACCGCTCGTCGATCATCTTGTCGACTTCTGCCTGAGTCACATCGCCGCGCTGGAGCAATTGTCTTGTGTAAAGCTCCCGGACGCCGGGATGTTCACGGACGCGCTGGTACATGAGGGGTTGCGTGTAGCTTGGCTCATCACCTTCATTGTGTCCGTGTCGACGAAAGCCGATGAGATCGATGACGACGTCCTTGTGGAACTTCAAACGGAAATCGAGGGCGATCTGCAAAACCCGATAAGCCGCCTCAACGTCATCACCATTGACGTGAAAAATCGGTAACTGCGTCATCTTCGCAACATCGGTCGAGTAGATCGAGGAGCGGCCGCGCTCTGGCGTCGTCGTAAACCCGATCTGATTGTTGATGATGATGTGGATCGTCCCGCCGGTACGATACCCTTTCAGATCCGCAAGATTGAGTGTCTCGGTGACTATTCCCTGACCGGCAAAGGCCGCATCGCCGTGGATGAGGATCGGCATGATCCGTTTTCGCGCCACTTCCTTGTCAGTGTCAAAGGCAATCGCATCCTGCTTTGCTCGGGCCATCCCTTCGACGACAGGGTCGACAAACTCGAGATGGCTCGGATTCGGAGAAAGGATGAGGCTGACTTCGCGATCATCGAGCTGACGCACGCCAGTCGCGCCCTGGTGGTACTTGACATCACCTTCGTCGGCGGGAAAATTAGGGTGAATCGAGCCTTCGAAGGAAGTAAAGATACGCTCGCTAAAGTTGCCGATGATGTTCGCAAGCACCGTCAGCCGCCCCCGATGCGCCATGCCAAAGACGATCTCCTCCGCACCGCGCTCACCGGCTCCGACGATTAGTTGATCGAGGACCGGAATAATCGATTCACCACCCTCTACAGAGAATCGCTTCTGCCCGAGAAACTTTGTATGGAGGAATCGTTCGAACTGCTCAGCAGCGATCAGCCGATTGAGTAGTTGCTTCTTGATCTCAAGCGGGACGGCGGGGGGCTCTTGTTCGATTCGTTCGCGCAGCCACTGCTTTTCCTCGACGCTTTGAATATGCCGATACTCGATCCCGACCTTTCCACAATAGAAATGGATGAGCATCGCCCAGATTTCGCGAAGCGAGGCGCTTTCCGTACCTCCAAGCCCGCCCGAGAAGAACTCACGATCGAGATCCCAGATTGAGAGACCGTAGGTCTCAATCTCGAGCTCCGGATGCGCGTGCAGCGGAATCATGTTGAGCGGATCGGTATCGGCGATGAGATGGCCGCGAACGCGATACGCGTTGATGACCTCGAAGATGCGCGCCTGCTTCTTGATCTGCTCGCGCTCCCGGTCGACCCCAAAGAGCGCTGGGTTGAAATCGACCGCCCAGCGTAGTGGCTTGTACGCGATACCGAGGTCGGCAAAGAGATCGTCGTAAAAGCCGTGTTGACCAAGCAGCAACTCGTGGACGCGGCCGAGATAACCACCCGATTCCGCGCCCTGAATGATGCGGTGGTCGTAGGTGCTGGTAATGGTCAGGACCTTACTGATCCCAAGTTGCGAAAGGGCAGCCGGCGTCATCGCCGCGTACTCGGGGGGGAACTCAATCGCACCGGTGGCGATGATCGCACCCTGACCCACCATGAGCCGCGGGCTGGATGCCGACGTGCCGATTGTCCCCGGATTCGTCACCGAGATTGTGGTTCCTTGAAAATCAGCCAGCTGAAGCCTGCCATTGCGGGCGCGGGTGACAACATCCTGATAAGCATCGAGGAACTGCGGGAATGTCAGCCGATTTGCGCCTTTGATATTGGGCACGAGCAGCGTTCTCGAACCATCTTTCTTTGTGACGTCCACCGCAATCCCGAGATTGACCTCAGCCCGCCGCAGGCGATAAGCGGTGTCGCCTGCTTCCTCGTACCCGTCATTCATCTGCGGGTATGTGGCGAGACCCTTGATCACCGCCCAGGCGATGAAGTGGGTGTACGAGGCCTTGGCTCGGGCATGATCGGCAAAGTGACGATTGATCCAGCGGCGGTTCTCGTCGAGCAGCTTGATCGGAATCTGACGGATGGACGTCGCCGTTGGTACGCCGAGGCTGGCTTCCATGTTCTCGACGATTTTCAGTGCCGCGCCGCGAATCGGTACCCGATCCTCAGGGGCTGTGGCTGGCGCGGGGGTGGGCGCAGCTGTCGCCTGCGAAACAGTCGCGACAGGCGCAGGCGACGCTTGTCGCTGCCCTGTTGAGGTCGTCCCCTCGGGAGCATTGCCATTGCCGCCCAGAAGGGCATTGAAGTACTCACCCCATTCTTCGTCGATTGACTGCGGGTTGTGCTGGAATTGACGGAAGAGATCTTCGACGTACGTCGCATTTGCGCCGAATTCGGTCGCAATGATGTTGGCGATTTCGTCTGGTCGCATAAACTCTGCTGTTTCTCCTGGCGTTATTGATGACCTCATATCGTACAACAGAACGGACAATTTGGCACAAGCCGGCTTTGCGTCAGTCTCTTCCTCGCGTGAACCAGCCACCTGTTAGAGCCGCAGTCGCCTTGAGATTCGACGGAGGGCGCCTCGCCAATGCGTCACCTCGCGATGGGTGAGACCGAAGCGCAGGAATGAACGGCGCATCTCGACGGTCATCCGGTCCTGATTCTGGTCTGAGAGAAAACCGGCGCTTTTTAACACGGATGTAGACTCGTCGAGCAGCGCTTCCACCTCGCCCACGGTCGCGATGGATTCCTCGTGACCAGACATTGGCGGGACACTCGATAACTCGCCGTCGCGGGCAAATTCGTAGCAGCATATCGCGACGGCCTGTCCAAGATTCATCGAAGGGCACTGCTCCACTGTCGGGATACTGACGATGCGATGGCAGTAACTCAGATCCTCATTCGTCAACCCACTCTTTTCGGGGCCGAAGACCAACGCGGTTCGGTCAACACTCTGTGAAAGTTCCATGCGCAGCATTGCGGGCGTCAGGCCGACGCCACGACGGGGATCAACGGAGCCAACGACAATTGAACAGTCCGAAATCGCCTCGACGAGCGTCTCGACGACACGGGCATTCTGAATCACACTCTCGGCGCCAACGGCGGATTTCAGAGCCTCCTCCCAGACCGGTGGATGAGGCGCGACGATAACCAGTTCCGAGAAGCCAAAGTTCCTCATCGCGCGCGCCGCAGCCCCAATGTTGTTCGGGTTCCGCGGGCGCACGAGGACAATGGCTGGCGACGAATCACTCATTGCAGACCCTCAATCGGTCAGATTGGAAGACTCACGCGAAGGCGCGAAGAACGCGAAAAGACGCGAAGGGAGAAATGGACGGGGCGCGGGAATTCCCAACCTCTTCGCGCCTTCCCGTGAGTCTTCTCCCTTCGCCTCCGCATGTCTGCCTCTCCGTGTTAAGCTCTGATCTCACACCTTCACAACTCTGAAAAAAGAATGAGCCTCTATTCCAAATTCGTCTTCCCGCGACTCCTCGACTGGGGCTTGGGAAAACCGGACCTCGATCAATATCGTGGCGAAGTGCTCGCTGGCGCGTCGGGTGAGACACTCGAAATCGGATTTGGTACCGGACTCAATCTGCCCCACTACCCTCGATCCGTGAAGCGCCTTGTCGCCATCGATTCCGAGCTGATGCTACCAGATCGCGTTCGGAAAAGGATCGAAGCAGCTGCCTTCCCGGTTGAAGTTGTCCACGCCGACGCACAGGATCATCTGCCGTTCGGGGACTGCAGTTTCGACACCGTCACGACGACCTTCACACTCTGCTCGATTCCGGAGCCTCGGCTCGCGCTGAGAGAGATGTTCCGCGTACTCAAGCCATCAGGACGATACCTCTTCCTCGAGCATGGGCTGGGTCTTAAACCCCGCATTCAGCTCTGGCAGAAGCGGCTGACACCGATCAACCGCATCGTTGGATGTGGGTGTCATTTGGATCGCGCGATCGATCGCTTGATCGTTGCATCAGGATTCGAGGTGACCAGCCTCGATCGGATTGTGGCACCGGGATTCCCGCGGGTCATGGGCGAGCTCTATCGCGGAACGGCGCGGAGACCTTAACCACACTCGCGCGGAATCGAACCCGCCTTACTTCAGCTCTCGTCCGCTTCCGCGATAGTATGGTGAGACACGAACTTGTTGTGGGAGGGCTTCGATGAAGGCAAAGCGGACTGTATTTGTAGCATCACTGCTTGCAGTGCTATTGAGCGGCTGCGCCTCGCACGCCATCGATGAAGCAAAGGTCACCGATCTGACACACGCATTCGATGAGCAAACGATCTATTGGCCGAATGCCCAGCCTTTCCGTTGGGAGAAGGAGGCGTGGGGCCAGTCCGCGGGCGGCTACTGGTATACAGCGGCGCGGTACTCGGCGAGTGAGCACGGGGGAACGCACCTTGACAGCCCTATTCATTTCGGTGAAGGGAAGGCGACGATCGATCAGATACCGCTCAGCAAGTTGATTGGCCCGGCAGTGGTGATCGACATCGCGACCGCTTGCGCATCGTCGCCCGATTACAGAATGGGAACCGAGGATATCGTTGCCTGGGAGCGCGAGCATGGCAAGATTCCGGCAGCGAGCATCGTCCTGGTCAGGACAGGATGGGCAAAGTACTGGCCCGACCGGAAGCGATACCTTGGTACTGATGTTGCCGGCGACACGACGAATCTTCATTTTCCTGGCATCTCTCGCGAGGCGGCCGAGATGCTTGCGAGAGAGCGCAAGATCGACGGGATTGGGATCGACACGGCGAGTATCGACTACGGCGCTTCGCAGGACTTCATTGCACATCAGGTCTTCAATGGCGCCGGGATTTACGGGCTCGAAAACGTCGCCAACCTCGATCAAGTACCCTCCAGGGGAGCGACCCTGGTGGCGCTGCCGATGAAGATCAAGGGAGGGACAGGCGGCCCGGCGCGGATCATCGCGATACTGCCTTAGACGCTGGCCCTCGGGTCATAACATGATTTACCCCGGGGTTCTCGAGAACACGACCGGCAGGCTTCACCCTGCTGCTTCTGATCGTGAGGAACTGACGCACTTGTTGCACTTTCGAGAAGCGAACCTATAATCGGCAAGTCAGGAGATCCGATGCAATGAGGTCACCAAAAGTGGGATGCCCGAGAAGACGACAGCAAATGTAGATGAAGAGTTGGCGATCGCTGAGGCCAACGAGCGGTTCTATGAGGCGCTCGAGGCTGGTGATCTGACGGCGATGGAGACCGTCTGGCTCCACGCTGACTGGGTTAAGTGTGTGCATCCAGGGTGGGAGCTGATTACTGGCTGGGAGGGCGTTAGCGAGAGCTGGCGACGGATCTTCGAAAATTCGGGCGGGATGCGCGTTTCGGCGCGGGAGGTTCGGATCAAAATCTCCGGCGACTTCTCCTGGGTCAGTTGCACCGAGAGTCTCGCGATTTTCCTCGATAGCTCGTCCGCTCCGGTGACAGCGACTACCGCTGCGACGAATCTCTTTCACCGGATCGGTTCCGAGTGGCTCATGGTGCACCATCACGCTTCACCGACACCGGCCGCGGAGATGATCGCCTCAACGAGCAAGATTCAATGAATGACCACTCCCCAAACGTCCTCGCCGAGGTGCGATTCTCGCTCGAGAAGATGCAGAAGGTGAATCTCTTCGAGACGTCGAACTTCTTCTGCGATGTTTATGGTTTTGAGCCGGGCCAGGAACAGAAGGTTCACAGCCACGCCGCTGCCGACAAGGTCTACCTGGTGCTTGATGGGCGTGGAACCTTCACCGTCGCGGACAAAAGCTGCGTGCTCGGACCTAACCAGATGGTTTGTGTACCGGCCGGAGCTCCTCACGGAGTTCTCAACACAAGTGACAGCCGGCTCTCGGTGCTGGTCTTCATGACCCCAAACCCGAACAAGTAGTCAATCGAGACTCTCACGGACTCGTCGCATCGGCTCTGCATCCCCTTCTTTTCCGCTGATCAACTTGAAGCTGACTTCTCCCGGTAGTAGCATACCGGTCGACACGGTGTGACGGCGCCCGCGGCCTGGTCGCATGGGGAACAATTTCTCGATCGCCAATGTAAAGAGATCGCCACATCTCGAGCGGCACGGCTCGCCCTGAGGTTCGCAATGACTCGGCTCGCACCAGGCACGACGTTCTCACATTACCGGATCATCGAGCAGCTTGGCGAGGGCGGACAGGCAACTGCGTACAAGGCTGAGGACCTTCGGCTCAATCGTCTGGTAGTCATCAAGACCTTGTTGCCCGAGCTTGCCGCAACCGAAGGTGCTCGTCGCCGCTTCAAGCGTGAAGCCCGCCTTTGTTCCGCCCTCGATCACCCAAATATCGCAACGATCTATGATATCGGGGAGACCGACGGTCTCTACTACATCGTCATGCAGTTCGTCGAAGGACGAACCCTCAAGCAGCTAATGTCGGGGCAGGCGCTCGAACAGCTTGGAGCGCTGTCGATTGCGATTCAGATAGCGGATGCGATCGAGGTTGCACACGCCCGTGGGATCGCGCATCGGGATATCAAGCCGAGCAATATCGTTGTCAATGATCGGGGCCAGACCAAGGTTCTCGACTTCGGCCTGGCGAAACTCCTCAATCCTCATGTATCCGAGTCTGACGGGGAACCCGGTGGGAACCGAACGCTCGAGAAATCGATGACCGAGGTTGGTGTTCCGTACGGAACGATGGGCTATGGGTCTCCTGAGCAGGCAACCGGGGAGCGGGTGGATCATCGTACCGACATCTTCAGTCTTGGTGTTGTTCTCTATGAGATGTTGAGCGGGCAGCAACCGTTCAAAGGCCGCCATCGGATCGAAGTGCTCAGCGCAGTGGTCAACAGCACCCCGCGTCCGATCACGGAGGTCAATCCGAGGGTATCGGCCGAGATCGAGCCGATCCTCGACCGTGCGCTGGCGAAGTCCGCGGCAGACCGTTATCCAACGATGTCGGAGATGGGCGTCGAGCTGAAGAGCCTCATGCGAGGTCTCTCTCAAGGCGCAGGCCTGGGCGATACCGATTCCCTGTCGGGTCTGATTGCGCCGCAACGGCAGCGCAATTCCTGGCATCTGAGCGGCACTCTTGGTCGGGTTTTTGGCCGTCTTCGCAGTCAACAGCCGAGTCATTCCGCAAATCGAGCTCTCTCGAAAGAGACCAGTCAACCGAGCGGGGCAGCGCCGGTAGCGGGCGGGAGCCAGTCGAGCAAGAGCGGCGGGGGCTGGAACTCGCGACCACCGTCGTGGGGAACCGAAACAAAACAGACTATGGCTGTGCTCCCGTTCAGGAATCTCTCCGGAGATCCTGAGGCTGACTTCTATGAACTCTCTCTCGCGGATGGAATCATTACCGAACTCGCCCACCTCCGGTCGCTGGTGGTGCGGCCATCGAACTACGTCGCACGCTATGCCGGTCTCAATGTTGATCCTCGGCTTGTCGGCGATGAACTGGCAGTAGGATTGGTCCTGACTGGGAGTTTTATCAAGGCACCTGATCGCTTTCGAGTGACGGCGCAGCTGGTTGCGACCTCGACCGGAGAGATTCGCTGGTCGGAGAAGATCGACATCGCGGCGCGCGATCTGATCACGATCCAGGATACGATCGCGGAGCGCGTCATTGCCGGCCTCAGACTCAAGCTGACTGAAGGGGAACAGGAAAGGATAGAGCGGCCACTGACTCACAGCGCTGAGGCGTACGAGTTCTATCTGCGTGGTCGAGACCTGCTTTTCCAGTACATTTCGCGCACCTTTGACGACCGGGAACTTGGCTTGGCGATCGACAAATTCAATGAGGCGATTCGCATCGACCCGAATTTCGCGCGCGCACACGCCGGTCTCGGGCGCTGCTTTGTGCACCAGGCACAGGGCTACGGTGGTGAGGAGTACTACGATCGCGCTGAGACATCGCTCCAGCGGGCGATCGAGCTCGATCCGGAGATGGCGGGACCAAGATTGCAGATGGTCTATGTCTATCTGCATCGCGGCGAGAAGGATCTGGCGCTGGCGGCGCTGGCGGAGGCCCGACGTGAGGCTCCGAATGATCCGACCGTCTTCATCATCGCGGCCATGCTCTACCGGCTTAACGGAATGTACGAGAAAGCGCTTCGCCAGTACGATCGACTGGTCGAGCTCAACCCGCGGGACGTAGTCATTGCTGGCTATAATCGAGCGCGCATTTTTAACTATCAACACGATCACAAGCGGGCGATTGCCGAGCTTGACCGGGTGCGCGCGATCGAACCCGATCATCCGCTGATCAAGACCTTTCTCGCGATCGCGTTTTTCAATCAGGACCGAATAGACGAGGCGCAGGGGCTGCTCGAAGAAGTGTTGGCACAGCACCCCAACTTCGATGGTCTGCAAGTGTTGCGTGCGTGGTGTCTGAGCGCCCGGGGAGAGCATGAGACAGCTCGCGATCTGATTACGCTGCGGGTCGAGGAGACAGCTCGCGCGGATCACGACATCTCATTCTGGCTAGCCTCGTTTTACGCGATGGAGGGAATGACTGACGAAGCGATTGAATGGGCGCGCCATGCCATGAGGCTCGGTAATGAGAACTACCCGCTTTTTGCCGAGAATCATCGGCTCGATAGTCTGCGCGTCGACCCGCGATTCATGGCGCTCATGCGTGAGTTGAGAGAGCGCTGGGAAGCACTTCAGTGATTGAGCTTGAGGAGGAGGTGATCTTTTGCCTGCACCAGAGGATCTGCTCGAACGCATACATCTGCGACTCGAGGAGAGTTTGGTCGGCATCGGTGAGCGGATTGCGCACCTGCCTCCGGCCGATGTCGTCGATCTGCTGAATCAGTTGACCCTCATCGAGGCCGCGACGGTCGTGACGATGCTCCCGAGTTCACGGTTGATCGAGCTCTTCGATCAACCGACGATGCGTCGTCGCGGAGCGATCCTCGAACGGTTGGAGCCACCACGGGCGGCTCAGATTCTCGAAGGTCTCTCGGCCGACCAGCGAACTGACGTCATTCAGCGGATGGGCCAGCTCGAGCGGCGGCGCGTCATCCCCAAGCTCAGCGCCGAAGCGCAGTCCGAGCTCGAACACCTTCTTAAGTACCCTGATCACACGGCCGGCGGCATCATGAC
>JANNRD010000364.1:0-3936 GCA_031401095.1 Acidobacteriota bacterium | reverse complement strand
GTGAGTTCTACAGCGAGAGCTTGCGGCAGCAGGGCATCGACCCGATCCCAACGTATACCCCCCCGAGGGAATCCGTCGCAACGTCGCCAACTCTCGCGCTCAAATATCCGCTTGCGATGATCTCACCACCAGCACACAATTTTCTCAACTCGAGCTTTGCCAACCTCCCGTCGTTCATCCACGCGGAAAAGGAACCGATGCTCGATATGCATCCCGACGACGCCTCTCAGCGGCATCTCACCGAGGGAGCACGGGTGCGGGCTTTCAACGATCGTGGTTCCTTTCTGGCGAGGCTGCGGATTACCGACAAGGCGCGAGTGGGCGTCGTCGTGGCACTCTCCGTCTGGTGGAAGAAGCTCTCGCCTGATGGACGAAACGCCAACGAGGTGACTTCTCAGGCGCTGACCGATCTTGGTGCGGCGGCTACTTTCTACGATGTCCTCGTCGAAGTCGAAGGGGTGGCCTGATCGTAGGCGGCCGACTCTCCGCGCGGGTGATTCAGACTGTTAAGGACGCCGTTGATCACTCCTCCGAGGAGGATCGCGACGCTGGTCAGGTAGAGCCAGAGCATGAGGACCATAAAGCTCCCGAGCGCTCCGTAAGCCATGCTGAAATTGGAAAATCTCGTCAGATAGAGACGTAAACCCACCGAGATCAAAAGCCAAACCACAACTGCGACAGACGCGCCGGTTGTCACCGACCTCCATCTCTGTCGGACATTCGGCGCGAAGTAGTAGATCAGGTCGAGACCGAAGAGAACGAATACCGCCGCCAGTGGCCACTGAGCCACATGCCAGAAGATGCGCGCGGTTGGGCCAAGGCCGTAGACCCGCGCGACCTGATTAGTGATGGCTCCGCCGAAAAAGACAATCACGAGGGCGAGCATGACAAAGGTCGCTAGCCCAAGAGTGAGCCCGATGGCTAGCAGGCGCTCGCGCCACCATCCTCGGGACGAGCGAACATGATAGGCCGCGTTGAGCGAGGCGATGATCGCCTCCATCCCCGAGGATGATGCCCATACTGTCGCCAAAAGGCTGATGCTGAGCAGACTACCCGTCTGACGCGAGCCTGTCTGCTCAAGCGTGCTGCGAACGATGCCGAACGCCTGGGGTGGGAGGACGCCCTCGAAGTAAGTCAAGAGCTCGTCAAAGAGTCTTGGCATGGGTAGAGCCGAGACCAGCACCGCGACAAAGATCAAAGTGGGAAAGAGCGAAAAAAGCAGATAGTAAGCGAGCTGGGCGGCGCGCCCAAGGACGTCGCACGCCTCCGCCTTCTCGATGATGAGATGCACGATGCTCCCAAACGTTTCTCGCGGAGCCTCGAGAATACTGCTGACATCCTCGTCAAGAGTTCTTTCTCCCATTAGGATCCTATCTGATCTCCACCGTAACCCGATTCGCGTTGGTTCCATTGACGGCGAGGCCAACCTCGACGCGACGCTGCGGACCACCTGCGAGACTGGCGGGCATTTCGACATTAAGCTGGTCGAGACCGGCAAATTGTCCCTGGGCCCCTGCATAGTGAACAAGGGCCGCCTTGCCCTCAATCAATACCGTCACCGCCTCGGCGACCCCGTTGTCATCCGCCGGATTTGCCGCCAGTGCGTGTCTGAATCCCGTTCCGAACAGGACGAGGATGTTTGGTCGCCCGCCAATGCTGACGTCGAACGGGGAATTCTGATAGACGATCCCATCAGGAGTGGCGGTCGCCGCCGCATCCCCGGTACCGTTCTGATTCGTTGTAAATATTGCTGGCGCCGAGGGGGCGATAGAGACCCTCGCAACCGCGTACTTGGCGGTCGCTGACTTGAGAATGATAGTGGCCATTCCAGTTTCAGTTCCGGCTGGGATAACAAAGTTGATCTGTTGCGGTGAGACGAAGAGCAGTTGCGCCGGCAGACCGTTGACGAATACCGACGTCCCCGCGAGTTCGAATGGCAGGGGAACCGCTTGAGCGATCTCGGTCCGGACCGCGAGTTGGGCTCCAAACGCAGCGACAAGGGACTCTGGCGCAAGTGGGCCGACGACGAAGTCAGCCGCGTTGACTGGGGCGAGAGGAGTCGCTTCAACAACGGTCAGGCGCGTCGTCTTCGTATCAACGAACTGTCCGTCGTTGGCAGTGAAATTAATGCTGAAAGTCCGCCCACGGTCTGCCTCCAAAGGAGTCCAGACAAGCAATCCACTGACGCTGTTGTTTGTGGATCGAGAGGAAGAGAAGACAGCCCCAGTCGGAAGCCCAGCCACGCTGATGTTGAGCGGGAGTCGGGCACCGAGGTCGCTTGCGAGGACTCTCACCCGAATCTCCTCGCCTGCAATGGCAGGTACAAAGTCCGGAACGACCAAGACTGGGAGAACGTCTGCCGCGATCGGATTGATCGAGGCTGCGAGAATCCTCTCTGTGGTCGTTACGCCAACGGTTGGATTCGCCCCGGCGACCGCGTAGAAGTAATCTCCGACCTTGCCGTAGCCGAGAAATGTCCTCGGGGCGCTCAGACTAAATGAGTTGTCGAGAGCGGTCCAGCGGTTGGAGTGAACATCGTAGACCTCTGCTCCAAGCAAAGCGTTGGTCACCGGGTTAGTCCCCCCCACCAGGAACCACAGCGGATTTCCACTCAAGTCCTTCGTCACAAACCCTGCGGCGCCGGTTCGGGGCGTGTTGAGGAGCGCGATTGAAGACCACTGCCTCGTCACTGGATCAAAAACTTCGCAACTGGTCAGCCCGCCTCCCGAGCCAAAGCCCCCCGCGACATAGAGTTTCCCCTCGATAAACGCCGATTTGTGAGCGTACCGAGCTGAAGACATCGCAGGCAACTCAGCCCACGCGTCGGTCTTTGAATCGTATGTCCTGGCGGACGCTACCGCAGCACCGCTGTTGCTCCCACCAGTCATATGAAAAACGGCAGTTTCCACGTTGGTTGCGATCGAGTAGAAGGTGACCGAAGCGGGCGACGGCGCACGCTGCACCCATGCATTCATCGCAATGTCGTAGGCATTGTGCACTGGTGTCATGCCTGTGGTGCTGCTGCCGCCAGGAATATAGATTCGACCGTTGATGTAGGCCGCCTCGCCCCCGTTGAGACCGACGGGCATGGCAGTCAGCCCCAGGCTCGTCCAAAGATCCGGCGCTGGATCATATCGCTCAACAGTACTTATCGTTGAGGTATTGGTTGTGCCGGTACGTCCGCCCAGGATATAGAGGGCGCTACCGTCACTGGCGCTCTGCGTTCGGAGCAACGGCAACGGCAAGACCCTGATCCGTTCCCAGCGTTGCGCGATCGAGAGCGTCGTGGCCGAAATAGCTTCAGACTCAGCGCCCTCGTCATCGGTCGCAACGACGTGAACGCGCGATTGGGTCGTGGGTGGCTGATTCAAGGGCATTTGCCAATTGAAAGACTGCGATGTCCCAGGGACCTCGGCCGCGATCTCGGTTTGTACCTCGAGCTGTCCCGCCTGATAGCGAAGGAAAATCCGGTGTTTACTGACGGCTCGATTGTCTGATGAGTTCCAGGCAATGCTGACCGTGCTCCCGGCAAAAAGAGCTCCGCCCGAATTCGGATTCACCAGCTGTATGAGGGGCGGAGTTGGAGCCGTATATGTGAACGCTCCGTTGAGAGTCACCTGCTGGATGCCATTCCTGGTCTGAACGTTGACGGGGCCGGTCCCTTGAGAAGATGGTGTTGCTGAGCGCAAAGTGTGCTCGTCGACGTAGACCGCGAGAGCGCTAACCGTGCCTAAGGTGACGAGTGTCTCCGGTGTAAAACCTGATCCAAAAAGAGTGACCGCGGTGCCGCCTCGGTTTGAGCCGCTCACCGGAAAGATTTGGTCTAGCGCCGGTGCCGGTGCCGGTGAACCTCCAAGGAAGTAGGTGTAAGCCGAGGATCGCGCAGAACTACCCCGCCTGGTCGCTATTCGGACAATTACGGGCCCCGTCCCGTGC
>JANNRD010000363.1:0-5725 GCA_031401095.1 Acidobacteriota bacterium | reverse complement strand
TCTTTTTCGCGTCCTTTCGCGTCGTTCGCGTCGTTCGCGTGAGTCTTCTCTTCGCGTGAGTCCCCCTCTTCCTCCTGTCAATCCTATTCGACAATGCGCAGACCCAACTGTTGAGCACTGAGGAGGGCGCGTTTGAACTCCGCCGCGCTTTGATGACGCTGGCGAGGCTCCTTTTCCAGCGCGCGAAGAATCTCCGCCTGCAAGAGCACATTGACCTTGGAGTTCTGCGATCTCAAGGAAGGTGGCCGTTCGGTAAGTAGCTTGGTAGCGAAGTCGCCTGTACGCTTCGCCGCGAATGGTGGCTTGCCCGCAAACATTTCATACGCAATCAGACCCAGACTAAAGATATCCGACCGCAGATCCGCCTCTTCACCCCGGAACTGTTCGGGGCTGAGATAGGTCGTGCGGAGCGGGAGGACTCCCTTCCCCTGCAATTGTGCAGTCGTTCCTGGAACAAACCGCCGGCCGATCGCGACTCGGGCAAAGCTGAAGTCGACGATCTTCATCTGTGGTGGAGGTGCGTCATCGGGCCCGGAGGTGATGATGATCGATTCAGGTTTGAGGTCGCGATGAACCAACCCAGCCTGGTGAGCGGCGTTCAGACCGTCAGCGATCGTCACGAGCATTGCGATTCCGGTTGAGATGGAGAGCTTGCCGTGTCGTTGCATCTCATCGCGCAGCGTGCGACCGTTGACAAGCTCGGTGACGACATAGGCGCTCGCATCGGCTAGCAGGCCATGACCGTATGTCGCGGCGACGGCGGCGTGCCCGAGTTGGATGGCGAATTGGACTTCGCGACGGAATCTATCCTGAGCCCGCGGATCGGCCATTGCGCTCGAGCGGAAGACCTTGATTGCGACTTCATTTCCTTTTTCGCGATCACGGGCGGAGAAGACGACTCCCATTCCGCCGCGGTTGATGACCTTGATCAATTGGAAGCGTGAATCGATGACGAATGGGATAAGTTCGATGCTGACAAGTTCGACGAAGCAATCCAGGCAGAATTGGACATTCGAGCCATAACAGCGACGGCACGAAACGCAGGCTCGGACATAGAGGTCGATATCATGGCTGACCATCGTCAAATGGTTCCTTTCAAAAGCAGAGTATCATACCGCCTCAGGATCGTGCCTCTCTGGTTGCTAGCAAATGGAAAAGCAAATCCAAAACAAGAAGAAGCCGCGGCTGCCCGGTTTTGAGCGCAACGTACTCGCCGCATCATCCGCAGTCTTTCTACTCTTCCTTGGCGAGGAGATGTGGAAGAAGTTTCTTCCGCGTTATCTCGAATCGCTTGGCGCTGGCGTCGTGGCAATCGGGCTCTTCGGGACGGCCAAGGACTTCTTCGACGCAATCTATCAATACCCTGGCGGCTGGATCGCTGATCGAGTGGGACGCCGCCGCGCCTTTCTCATCTTTATTGCGATCGCTTCGGTCGGCTATTTGATCTATCTCTTCAGCCCCTCGTGGCCTTTCGTCTTTCTTGGTCTGGCGTTTGTTATGGCCTGGTCGAGCATGGCGTCGCCGGCGATCTTCGCGATCATCGGAGATGCGCTGCCGAAGGAGCAGCGCGCCATGGGCTTTACGATTCAGTCGTTCCTCAAGCGCATTCCGATGGCCGTCGCTCCACTCATCGGTGGCGCCTTGATTGCCTCGCAGGGAGTCGTCAGCGGCGTCAGGACTGGCTTGGTGATTACGCTGTTGCTCGCGGGATTGACCGTCTTTATCGTGCTCGCAGTCAACATCCCGGTCGAGGTCGGATCACCAACCAACATGACAGGTGTCTGGCGTTCCTTTCATGCGGTTCTCAAGCGCCTGCTCATCTCGGACATCATCATTCGCCTATGCGAGGGGATGGCTGAAGTTTTTGTGATTTTGTACGTCATGAAGATTGTGGGAGTAAGCGCGACTCAGTATGGAATGCTCGTTGCCGTTCAGATGACGACGTCGATGATTGTCTATCTTCCGGCGGCCAGGATCGCGGATCGTGTCGGGCGAAAGCCATTTGTCATCGCGACCTTCATGTGCTTTGCGTTGTTTCCGTTGGCGGTGGTCATGGCGTCTGGTTTTGGCGCGTTGGTTGGAGCGTTCATTGTTGGTGGATTGCGCGAGATTGGCGAGCCATCGCGGAAGGCGATGATCGTTGATTTTGCTGAGCCGCAACTTCGCGCTCGCACTGTCGGGCTGTACTACCTGGTACGCGGCCTGGCGGTGACGCCGGCCGCAGCGATCGGCGGTTTGCTGTGGCGGGTATCGCCGACGGTGCCCTTTGTCACCGCGGGGATCATCGGACTCGTCGGGGCTGCGGTCTTCGCGGCGACCGTGGAAGAACGGTATGCGCGCTGAGAAGCACAACCACAGACCCAGAGAAGGTACAGATAAGAAATAGAAACGTCGAGAGAGCTCCTGTACTCTGAACCTCCCTCTGCGAGAAGGTACAGAACTGCGCGAGCAGGTTCAGAGTACAGGCTTTAGCCTGCTTCCTCGCGGGGCGAGCCGACTGGTGTTACAGCGTGTTTTTCGTTGCCTTTTGTCGCCACCCTTGTTATATGGGTGCCGTCCTGAGTCATCATTAACCCGGAACCGAAAGGGAGGAACGATGGCAAAAGAGAGAACAGCCGACTTGAAGAGACCGCTGACCCCGATTTTGGTCGTGCTCGTTATGCTCTTGAGCGCTCTGCCGCTTTTTGCGCAGCAACCGGCAGAGTCTCACAAGGCGACCTATGAGCAGATTCGCGCGTTCACCCTGAATGGCGGTTCGGCCATTGTTGAGAACCTCATCCTCAAGCGCGACCGAGTTGAGATGACCTTCGATGGGACGTTCTACTTCACTTCCCCCGTTGCTGGCCGCGTCATCGGTGCTGTTTTTCGTGGGAAAGGCAAACTGACTGCTGCTGTGCCCAACAGCCCCTTCGAGCAGGACAACCTTCGCCGCATCTTGAATGCTGACAAGGTTGAATCAGACTTCCAGTCGGCGGCGTTTGTTTTTACTGACGACACATTCAAGATCATTGGCTCGAGGACCCGTCCGAGCGAGGCCGCTCCGGCCGATGCAGTCAAGCTCGCGAGTGAGGTACTCGCCCGCGTGCTCCTGGAAACCGGGGCAAACCTTGCTTCCCGCGTAACGATCTCGATTGTCAACCAGGAATCGCCGGGCTTCTTCTTTGCGGAGTTCGATGGCGGCGCGCTCGGACGATTTCACTATGTTCTCGACGAGCAAACCCGTATTCCGGTAGCGAGCTTTGCCATCAACGGTGGTGAGAAGGGGCTGCTCTTCCGATACAACAGAGACATCTTCGGTAATGACATCTGGATGGCCTTTTATTCGCTCGATGACTATCAACGCGGAATTGTCTCTTACTCCGACGCCAACGATATCGTTGATATCGAGAAGTACGAAATGACTGCGGATGTACGCGCACCGGAGAAGATTCTCAAGCTTCGTTCAAAGATTGCCATGAAGGTGCTGGCGCCACGGGCGAGCGGAGTCTCGTTCACCATCGGGGAGAACCTCTCCGCGTATGACAACACCCGTCTCAAGAAACAACTTCGGCTGCGATCAGTCCGAATGGGAGCGGCGGTCCTCGAGGCATTTCAGGAGGACTGGGAAACCGGTTTTTCTGTTTTTCTGCCCGCAGCGATGCCTGTCGGACAGAAATTTGAGATCGAGGTCGAGCTTGAAGGCGACTTCATGCGGGACTCCGACGCATTCCATGGATGCCACTACCCCAGTTCGAATGCATCATGGTATCCACGTCACGGTTACCTCGATCGATCGACCTACAAGATCACCTTCCATCATCGGAAGCGCAACCGCGTTGCCTCAACTGGTGTGCGGATTTCAGAGAAGCCGGATCCTGATGCAAAGGACGACATGATCACGGTCTATCAACTGGAGCAGCCGGTTTCGCTGGCGACCTTTGCCGTGGGCCCGTTCGAGCGACACCTGCAGAAGATCAAGTGGGAGAAGGGGGGTGAGACTCAGCTCGAACTCAATTCTCTTTCCGGTGGGCAGATGCCGATCAAGGAGGACTTCATCCTCGCGGAACTGGACAATGCAATCCGCTATTTCGCGGCGCTCTTTGGCGACTATCCGTATCCAGTGTATGGCGCTGTAGTTCATCCGTATGGGTTTGGTCAGGGTTTCGCGACGATGCTGACAATCCCACCGACAGACAGCGCGAGCAAGTATGTCTATGCTTTCGTTTCGCACGAGACGGCGCATCAGTGGTGGGGCAATGTCGTTGCGTGGCGGTCGTATCGCGACCAATGGTTGAGTGAGGGATTTGCGGAGTATTCGGCACTCTTGTATACGGCGAAACGAGACAGCATCAAGGGCCAGAAAGATCTCCTCGGTCGAATGCGCGAGCGGTTGAAAGGGGTTCCGGTGACGACGGTCGGAATCGGCAAGGGCCGACTTTATGATGTGGGACCGATCATCCTTGGCCATCGGCTCAACACGAGCAAGACTTTCGGTGCGTACCAGGCGCTGATCTACAACAAGGGCGCCTTTGTGCTGCGCATGCTGCACTTTCTCTTCACAAATCCCGCCACTGGAGAGGGGCAGGCGTTCTTTGACATGATGTCAGACTTCGTCAACCGCTATCGAAACAAGTCGGCGTCAAGCGATGACTTCCGCGCCGTGGCGAACGAGCACTTTGCGAAGACGCCACTCGCTCGGAAGTATCAGTTGAAGGACTTGGACTGGTTCTTTTCGCAGTGGGTCTATCAAACGGCTTTCCCTTCCTACCGGCTTGAGTACCAGATCAACGATCAGGCGGACGGCAGCGTTCTGCTGACTGGCACGGTGTATCAGGACAACACGCCAGATGAATGGTTCATGCCGCTGCCGCTGTTCCTGGATTTTGGGAACAATCAGAACGGGACCGGCACGGTTCACGCGATGGGCAAACAAACAGGAGTGAGCATCAAACTCCCGCGACGTCCGGTGAAGGTGCAATTGGACCCGAATGAATGGATTCTCTCGGAGAAGACGGAGACTCGGGCCAGATGAGCAGGGCCACTGCGCCCTTATGCGAAAGCAGCAGGCTAAAGCCTGTACTCTAAACCTCCCTGCGTAGTTGGGATCCTTCTCGCGGCTGGTTCCCGGACGCGGATCTGGATTGCATCCCTGACGGAGTGGACTGCGATCCCAATACGCCCCAGATCGCGATTTCCGCAGCGCCACTTCCCAATGGGCAGGCCGGAATTTTGTATTCACAGGCAATCTCAGTGACACCGAGCGGTGGTTACAGCTTCTCGGTGGTGCTGGGCAGTCTTCCCCCCGGGTTCACCCGACAGCACCGGGTATGTACAACTTCACGATCACCGCGAGGGACGCCAGCGGATGCACGGGAAGCAAGATGTACATGGTCAACATCGCCCCGTAGCATCGAGGGCGCGAAGTCAGTCGAGTCTCGGCCCTTCAGGAGCGGCGCAGTTTGTCGTGGTGGAAGGGCCGAGACTCGTCACTGGGTACGAAACCCAGCGCAGAAGAATTGATGGCCCCTGTAGGATTCGAACCTACACCCAACAGACTTGTGAGTCTGCTGCGACTCCCAATCCCACCTTTTCCCCGCTTAGATGTGGCTGCCTTAAGCCCTGTCTTTGACGAAGCCTTGTACCGCCACTCGCGTATGCTCATCGAGTTTGAATCCGCACACCTTGGCTGCCTCCATCAGACAATAGACCACGCCGCGGCCGGTAGCCTCCTTACGGCCCAAGGAAC
>JANNRD010000362.1:0-4773 GCA_031401095.1 Acidobacteriota bacterium | reverse complement strand
GCCTTCCTTTAGCTTCTTCGGGCCGATCGTCACCCGGAATGGCAAACCGACCAGATCTGCATCATTGAGTTTGACACCCGCACGATCATCGCGGTCATCATAGAGAGCTTCGATCCCGGCGTCGACGAGCTGTCCGTAGATTCGGTCTGCGGTGTGCTTGATCTCGGCGTCCTTTATGTTGAGTGGCGTGACCACGATCTGGAAAGGTGCGACAGTGATTGGGAACCGGATTCCCGCATCGTCATGGTGCAATTCGATTGCTGCGGCAAGGATGCGCTCGATTCCGATTCCATAGCAGCCCATGACGAGCGGCGTTTCCTTGCCCTCGGCTGTCAGCACGCGGGCTCCCATTGAGTCGCTGTATTTTGTCCCAAGCTTGAAGATATGCCCAACCTCGAGCGCCTTTGCGACGCGCAGCGCGCCGTCGCATTGGACGCATCCCTCACCCGCAGCCACAGTTCTGAGATCAGACCAGGCTGTCACCTGGATATCGCGCTCGAGACTGACACCCCGAAGGTGATGCTCGTCACGGTTCGCTCCGGTCGTCATGTTGCGGCGTCCCCGAAGCGCTTCGTCCGCAATCACCCACGGACCTGTGATCCCAACTGCCCCAAGACTTCCGGCGTTTGCTCCCAAAAGACGAGTTATCTCCTCCGTGTTCGCCTGACGCACCTGGGCGAGTTCCCATCCCTCGCTCTTGAGCAACTTCGCCGCCGCATTTAAGAGCTTAGGTTCATTAAGCGGATGGTCCCCGCGCAGCAACGCAAGGAGCGGTTGGGTGAGCGCTTCCTTGTTGCGTTCAAACACCGCAATGTAAACCAGCGTCTTGATCTGACACTCCGCTGCCGCTCCACCAGCAAAGACCGACAGGTCATCGATCGTCCGCACCCCCGGAGTCGGGAACGTCTCGATTGGCTGCTCGACCTCTCCATCATCGACTGCGACGAGCCTCGAAGCGGCCTTTTCTGTATTGGCCGCGTAGCCACACTTTGCACAGCTCGCAACAAGATCCTCGCCGGCATCCGTGTAGACCATGAACTCATTGGACGCTGAGCCACCCATGGCCCCCGGATCGGCCTCGACAATGACGTATTCGAGGCCACACCGATCGTAGATGTTGCAGTAGGCGCGACGTTGGTCCTCGAAGGATCTGTCGAGCCCGGCCTGGTCGATATCGAAGGAGTAGGCGTCCTTCATGGTGAACTGACGGACGCGCAACAGTCCGGATTTCGGCCTGAGTTCGTCGCGGAACTTTGTCTGAATCTGATACCAAACTTGCGGCAGTTGTTTGTAGGAGCGTAGTTCCTTGCGCGCGATATCGGTGAAGACCTCCTCATGCGTCATGCCAAGACAGTAATCGCCGCCTTTGCGATCCTTGAGCCGGAACATGTTGTCGCCCATGACCGACCAGCGGCCGCTCTCCTGCCATAACTCCGCAGGGTGAATCGCTGGAAGAAAAAACTCCTGACCCGCAATCCGATTCATCTCCTCACGGACGATCTCTGAGATCTTAAGGATCGAGCGTTGCGCCAGTGGGAGGTATGAGTAGATGCCGGCTCCGAGCTGACGAACGTACCCCGCTCGTAGAAGCAGTTTGTGGCTGACGACCTCGGCGTCCGCGGGGTCTTCGCGCAGTGTCGGGATAAAAAGGTTTGACCAACGCATAATTTCAGTTCTTATCTTCGTGTCGGGTCAGGCTTTGTCAGAAGCCTGACTACGGTTTGTGTGCAATGGCGATCAGTGAAAGGCCAAATGGCGGGCCGATAAGTCGCTCAAGTTTGAGGAGCGGGACAAGACGGTTTGCAAGCTCAGTCTGGCCGACTGGAAGAAAGCCACGCTTCAGAATCCGCCCATTAATAAACCACGGAAGCGTCGCGGCGAGGCTAAAGAACCTCAAGCTGCGGACCGTGAACCCGGTTTCGACGAGCAGGTCTCTCAGCTTTGTTCGCGAGTAACGCCGATAGTGGCCAACCGCGCGATCAAACTCGCCGTAGAGCACCTGGTGTGCCGGAACGAGCAAGGCGAGCGTCCCGCGAGGCGCCAGCACTGAGCCTATCTGGCCAAGTGAGAATCGATCGTCTTCGATGTGCTCGAGGACGTTGAGACAGACGACGGTATCGAACTTGTCGCTCGTCATCTCGACTGGCGCCGGCTTCGTCAGATCAAAAGAGCCGATGTCAACGTTGGATTGCCCCGCAAATCGTGATTCGAGTTGGTTCCGATAGGCGGGAAGGACATCAGTGGCGGTTACTGCACGGTCGCCGAGACAGAGAAATTGGGTGATGTTGCCGGTGCCAGCGCCGACCTCGAGCACACGCTCCCCGAGACAGTCGCCAAACTGATCAAAGAGCCACCGGTTGTAAGCATCAAGCTCCGCAAGTTGCTGGAGCGTGGCCGTCAGCGCCAAACTCTCTTCCGCCATAAGTCTCTCAGCCCTCACAAGTCAAGCTCAAGATCATGCCTGTTCGAGGTGTGGAAATCAATTAGCGCGCGCGCCGCGCGGGGCCGAAGAGAAGACTCACGCGAAGAACGCGAAACGACGCGAAGTTTCCCAAACGGGGGTCAACAGCTTCTGAATCATCGTTCTTGACCCCTTCGTGGCCTTTCGCGTTCCTCGCGTGCGCCTCCTTCTTTCGCAATGAACCAGTCATGCGGTACACTGACTGCCCGTTGGCTTCCTTACTCTTTGGACGAGGGACGGACTCTAATTGATCTCAATTCGTACACCGGCTCACGACGAGTTTGATTCTCTCGAGCGTGCGCATTGGACGGTTGAAGACTGGAAGATCGTTTTCGCTCTAGCCGCCTTCTTCGTGATCATGGTTGCCGGCTCCTGGCAGCGGTGGACCCAGCCGATTATCGATCACGGTCGCGAGATGAATGTTCCCGCCCGGATTCTCGCGGGAGAACAGTTGTACGTCGACGTCCAGTTCCTCTATGGGCCATTCGCTCCCTATTTCAACGCGCTGCTCTATCGGGTCTTCGGTGTCCGGCTGGCGACAATACACGTTGCTGGAGGGATCTGTGCCTGGATCATCCTCCTCACGATCTACTGGCTCTCCCGCCAACTGATGGCTGTCCGCGAGGCTGGATTGAGCGCGGGGCTGGTGCTTGTCATCTGCGCCATCAAGTACTCAGGAAACTATATCTCTCCATATGCGTACGCTGCGCTTTATGGGGTTGTCTTTTCCCTGGTTTCATTCGCATTGACGGTTCGATACTGGCGCGACGAGCGACCGCGGTGGCTACTCTGGGCGGGCTTACTGGCTGGTCTGGCCTTTATTTCGAAATGGGAGATCGCGCTGACCGCGCTTGCCGCGGGGATTGTGGCGATCGCGCTCTCCAGTGCCGTCTCGCGAAGAGTGCTCTGGAGAGACGCCCTCCGCTTCGCCCTTCCGCTGGTGCTCGTGCCGGCTGCGACGCTTGCTTTCGTCCTCAGCCGCGTCTCCTGGCGGATGCTCCTCGATGACAACCACATACTCTTTAGCCGCATGCCACCGCAACTGGTCTATTTCAACGGCCTCATCAGTGGTCTTGGCTTGTTGCCCAAGACGTTCTGGCAAACCCTCTCAAGCCTTGGGGTATTCGCGCTTTGGTTCGGCGTGATTGTCATGCTGGGTGCATTGCTTGCTCGGAAACGCGACGAAGGATGGGTAGGCCTGGCGCGTACAGGGTTCGCGATCACCGCGACAGGACTGGTCTTCTGGATAGCGGTGCGGAGGACATTCGGGCTGCAGAGCGAAGCGACGCTGCTCGGCGCGATGCCGATCATCCTGCCGGCGATGATGGTCACGATTACAATTCAGGTAGTGAAGTTGAGGGGGAATATCTCGAGGGAACTCGGATTGATGTTGCTCTTCGCCGTGTTCGCGCAGGTATCGATCCTGCGGGTCATACTGAGAGTGACTGTCAGCGGTCCGTACGCGCCCTTCTATCTTCCGGTCGTGATTGTCGTCTCGACGTTTCTGCTCTTCTCATTTCTTCCTGCAGTCGTCGGCTCGACTGTTGCTTTGCGCGACGGCGTGCGCCGAGCGGGTATGGTCGTCATCGGTCTCGTTGTCGTCGGCATGGCCGTCGCCACTATCAGACGATTTCAGGTGTACAGCACGTTCGAGGTGAGCGGACCGCGTGGTGGATTCAAGACCGAGCCGAAATTTGGAATGCCACTTGCCGGCGCGATCAAATACGTTGGAGAGCATACCTCCGAAGGTGATTTTCTGCCGACTCTCCCCCACGCAACCACGATCAACTTCCTGGCGGAGCGACCGTATCCGTATCGGCAGGAGATCGTTCATCCGGCATTTCTAACTGATGAGGAGGCGATTACCAGGCTGGAGGAATCGAGGGCGCCGCTGGTGCTGGTGGCGAACCTCCTGACGCCTGAGTTTCGCGACCGCGTCTTTGGCGTCGACTACAATCCGGAGCTGTGGCGATGGATCAACAAGCACTACCACCCTGTCGCACGGTTTGATTCGAACGAGAGCCAGGGTGCTCAGATTGGCGATGCCCCATTCTTTATTCTCGCCTTTGAGAGGAACTAAGTAGTGCGACTTGGCAAATCGCGCTGGCCCACGAAACCCCGCACTTTGTTGTCGAAGGGAGCGACTGGCGAGGCTGCTCGATTTACCAAATCACGCTACAGTTGCGCGGCCGACCCCGAGTAGCGCGATGTGCCAAATCGCGCTGGCCCACGAAACCCCGCACTTTGTTGTCGAAGGGAGCGACGGGCGACGCTGCGCGATTTACCAAATCGCGCTACAGGTGCGCGGCCGG
>JANNRD010000361.1:0-4646 GCA_031401095.1 Acidobacteriota bacterium | reverse complement strand
GCCGCCTTCGTTGCGGCGTCACTTCTGGGTTTGGCTGTTCTGATCCGTCAGGCCACCAGCTTCTCGGGCGAAACTGCGCGCAATGCTGTGACGCAATCGGTTGCGCCTGGCACTGCGCTGGCCGCACCCAGCGTTGCATTTCTCCCGACGTACCGGCCCGAGAAGGTCTGGATGGTTGAGGAATCATCCGAGTATGAGCGATACAGCAATGGCGCCCGTATTCTGACAGCGCACGAGACCAGCAATCACCCACGCGCCTATTATCTCTTCTCCAGGAATCCCGCCGAAGCGCCTGATTCTGAGATCCAGAGACAGCCGATTGGTATCGTCTACCATTCATCTGAAAGCGACACCGTCCCATTTACTGCCGACAATTCAGACTCGATTCAGTCGATCGCAACCGGGCTGCGTGACTACGTTCGACGCCATCGTTCCTACAACTATCTGATCGACCGTTTCGGAGAGATTCACCGAATCGTACGCGACGACGACGCCGCCAACCACGCCGGGCATTCTCTCTGGGCGGACGATCGTCATGTTTATGTCGGTCTGAACGAAAGCTTTATTGGGATCTGTTTTGAGTCGACGAGCACGACCGGAACGCTTGACGAGCAGTTGACTGAAGCTCAGCTAGTCTCCGGGCGGGCACTGACCTCGATCCTGAGGAGCAGGTATCAAATCTCCGATGCCAACTGCACGACTCACGGATTGGTTTCGGTCGACCCAAACCGATTAACTATCGCACACCATCACGATTGGGTTCGCAATTTCCCTTTTGCTGCCTTCAGTCTCTCGGACAAGTACTCAGTCTCTCCAGCGAGTGTCAGTCTTTACGGGTTCGGCACGGATGCGGAAATACTCGCGAAGTTGGGGGGAAAGCCGTGGCCTGGGGTTCAGTCTGCCGAACTTGAATTCCGGCAGCGGCTGGGCCCAGCGGGCCAGGGTCTGGACGAGATGCGAAGGCGGCAAGTTGATCTTTACCGGGCACAAATGGAAAAGGAGTGGGCGCTTCGCCAGCAACCTCTTGGAGGGGTTGCCGGCGGTGGCGAGCGCTGAGATCCTGATGGTCAGAAAACCAAGTCAGAAAAAAAGTATTCACGGAGGGATCATGCAAGAGAATCTTCACGGTGACTCGTCCGATGCGGATATCGGCGCGCTGGGACTCGACATCGGGACCAGCAGGATTGTGCTCGCCAACGGTCCGAACGGCAGTCAAACTCAGTCGCAGCTCAACGCTTTCGTCAGCGTCCCCTATGCGAAGATGACAGAGAACATCCTCCAGCAGAACCGGATGGTGCACTACCGGAATGGCAAGGAGCTCTACGTCTACGGAAATGACTCTGAACGCTTCGCGAGTTTCTTCAATGCTGTTCCGCGGCGGCCGATGCAGCGCGGAGTGCTCAATGCTCAGGAAGCAATGGGTCAGCAGATCATCCAGGCGATCATTGAACAGATAGTTCCACGCGCCGGCAAGAATGAGCTGATGTGCTTCAGCGTTCCAGGCAAGGGCGAAGGTGCCGATGCGAACCTGGTCTATCATGAAGCCGTTCTCAAGAGTTTCCTCCAGTCATTGGGATATCAGGCAAAGCCGATTAATGAAGGTCTCGCGGTTGTCTTCGCGGAATTGCAGGACGAGAACTTCACCGGTATCGGAATCAGCCTGGGCGGAGGCATGTGTAATGTCTGCGTCGCGTTTCTTTCGGTCCCGATGCTGACTTTCAGCATCCCAAAGGCGGGAGACTACGTCGATGCCAGCGTTTCGGAAGTGACGGCCGAATCGGTCACACGGGTTCGTCTCACCAAGGAAGAGTCGCTCGATCTTTCGCGAGCGCCAAAAGACAAGATGGCGAGCGCGCTGCAGATTTACTATGAGGAGATCATGCAGACTCTGATCAATCGACTGCGTGATGAATTCGAAGGGTCACACAATCTGCCGCGGCTCGACCGGCCATTGCCGATCGTCCTTTCTGGCGGCACCGCAAAGCCGCGCGGCTTTCAGCAGAAGTTCGAGAGCATGCTCAAGGCGAGCAACTTCCCTGCCCCAATCTCCGATGTGCGCATCGCCAGCGATCCGCTGACAGCGACGGCGCGCGGCTGCTATATCGCAGCACTCTCCGAGCTCAGATAATTCGATTTTGGATTTTGGATTTTAGATTTTGGATTGCAAGAGCGAACAAACACAGTCCAGAATCTAAGTCCAGAATCTGAACCAATCTGAACTAAACTCAACCCGGGATAAATCCGGAGTCCGGAATCCAAAATCCAAAATCTAAAATCCAAAATCTAAATGTCGTTGCTCGACATTTTCAAACTGGTCGGCTTTGCAACAGGGGCAGCGCTTCACTTCTATCTTGCCTGGCTGCTGGGTCGGCGACATACGATCAGGGTGGGCGAGCGAGCGCTCTTCGCACTCGGCATCAGTCTCGGTGCCTGGCACCTCGGTAATCTCCTCGCGATCATCCTGCAGTTGCTTACGCCGGGCGGTTTGCTCTGGTGGCTCAAGATCGCGGACACGATCGCCTACACTTCCCTCGCGGCACTCCCGCCACTTCTCGCTCACTCTCACTTTCGGTTGTGGGACCTTCTTGAGAAGGCCGCCCCGCGACGATTCTTTGGCCCACTTATCGGTTTGGGGTACGCACCCCTCGTGGTCATTCCGTGGGTTGTCGTCGAGCTCTGGCGCGACCCCTACGTGTCTCCAATCGAGCGTCTGGACAAGCTCCTTCTACCGTTCATGCTCTGGTTCGTTCTGATCTTTGCGGAGTGCGCCGGGATCGACTTCTGGCTGGCGCGGCGCATCGCGGCGGAACGAGAACAACGTTTCTTTCGGACCTTCGGGGCGGCGCTCCTCTCAATTGCCTGTATTTTCCTCGTGACTTACGTCCTCGGTGGTCGCAAATGGGGAACGCTCGGTAGTTATCTGGACACAACGTCGCGGCTTTCATCACTGGCGCCGACGGCGATCATCGCCTACTACATTTATCGCTATCGCTATCTCGAGCTCGTCATTCGTCAGAGCATTGTGTACGCGGTTTTCGCCGTCATGGTCTTGATGATTTATGTATACGGCATTCGTCGCGTCAGTCTTGCCATCGAAGCAAGGACGGCGCTCCGATCAGAGATCATCGAAGCCATCCTCATTCTTGGATTGATGTTTCTTGCAGGCCCGCTGCGGCAGTTTACCGAGAGGCGGCTGCAGAGGCTGTTTGTCCGCGAAGTGGGACTCTATCGGGATCTGGTGGCGCAGGTTGGCGCAAAGGCCGCGAGCTTCAATGAGCTCGATTACTTTCTCAAGTTCGCTGAGAGGCAAGTGCGCGAATCGCTCGCACTGACAGATGTCAGGCTAATACCGCGGCTTCGCGCAGCCGAGACGGTGACGAAGCTCTGTCGCCACGCAGAAGAGCGTCAGTGGACGCAGGTCGAGGACACCGAGTGGCTTGGGAAGCTCGGCGCGCTCGCCTGCTATGCACTCTGGCGCGAGGCGCGGATCGTCGGCCTGCTCGTTATTGGTGGCGACCGCGACTCTCTGACGGTTGAGAAGCGCGAGGTATTGTCTGTCCTGGCTGGCCATCTCGCGGTCGCGATTGAGAACTGTCAGTTGCTCGAGGAAAAGGTCCGGCTGGAGCGTCAATTGGCCGCTGGCGAAAGACTGACAGCGCTTGGACAGATGGCAACCACGGTCGCGCACGAAATCAAGAATCCCCTGAGCTCAATCAAATCGATCGTCCAGACGATGCGCGAGGACGAAGCAGTCAGGCGTGAGTATGCCCGTGACTTGGATCTCATTTCGGGGGAGATCGATCGCCTGAGCCGAAGCGTCTCCCAGTTGCTCACCTTCTCGCGACCCGGTGTCGTCGCGACTGGTGAGTCCTCGCTCAGTGAGGTCGTCGAGACGGTTCTCGCCCTCTCCAGAGCGGAGTTCTCCGAACGAGACGCTCAACCGATCACCAGGCTCAATGCCAACCCGCTGCTCGGTGGCGAGCTCGTCGCGGCGCTGAAGGAGGTCCTCACGAATCTTGTCATCAACGCTGCGCAGTCGCTGACATCGGGCGGGACAGTCACAATCGAGAGTTCCGTTTCGGCTGATGGTCGGCTTCACCTGGCAGTCATCGATCAAGGACCCGGGATTCCACCGGCATTGCTCCAGAGGATCTACGAGCCCTTCTTTACAACCAGGCAGCGGGGCACGGGTCTCGGACTCGCCATCGTCTCTCGCCGCTTGACTGAGCTTCACGGCTCAATCAAGGTCGAAAGCCCGGTCGCAGAAGGGCGAGGGACCCGCTTTGATCTCGTGATCCCGTTGGAATGATTGTGGACTTTAGATTTTGGATTCTGGATTGAGACCGGTACAGTACGTGGGGCATAGCGACCTGTCCGATTGGCGTTGTAGATGCTTAACGGAAGGGGCAGGTCGCTACGCTCCGTCAACAGTACCTGTCTCAACCTGGGATACAGCATCGATATGGGTGAACCGAAGATACTGATCGTCGATGATGAGGAAGCCGCACGCTACGGGATGGGCCGGGCGCTGCGCAGCTACGTTGTCTCGGAAGCGGGTAGTGTTGAAGAAGCACGGCGGAAGGTTGTTCTCGTGCGTCCCGACCTCATTCTTCTCGACATTAATCTGCCGGGCGCAAGCGGGCTTG